>JALURF010000084.1 GCA_027017165.1 Thermofilaceae archaeon | reverse complement strand
GTCCTAGGCGATGATAAAGGAGCTCCAAGACCAGATCCTGATCCATTTTAGGGACACCCAATGATACTAGCGAAATTTAGTAATACTGAGTGGGAGTTTATACAGGCTTTAACTCAAGCTCGCACATTAAGAGAACTCGCTAGAAAAACAGGTCTTTCCGTATCAACGGCATGGCGAATATTCAATAATCTTTACAAAAAAGGCGCGTATTACTATATTTTTAACACGAGAAAATTCGGGCTATGTTATCTAGCTGTAATTTCAACTTATCCTGAAAATGGCGAAAACGAGTGGCCACAAGGTACGTTAACTGTTAGAAAAATCTGGGGTTTAAAACCTTATACGCTATTTTCGGCTCTCATACCCTGTACCTTTGTTAGCGAGTACATAAAATCTCTTAATGCCGATATTGTAACAGTAATCAGAGGTCTTGAAGTATATCGATGGAGACCTGATAGTGGAGGCTCTATTTTGATGCCGGGCAAAGGGCTTATGCCTTTCTTATCTAAAACGCTTGAAGAATTATACTTTAAGGAGAAAAACGCAGTTCCTCCTAAAGAACTTCCGGATCGTATAGAGGCTCCAGATCCTATAGACTTAGCTATATTGGTTAGAAAGCTTCAGGCGGGGCCTTTCGCTAGGCCTATAGAAGGTGTGAAATATGCGGCTAGCGTGGATCCCTTGTTCCCGAGAGTTTCGGAGAAGACAGTGAGTTACCACTATAGGAGGCATGTGCTTCCTGGCTGGCTTTATAACACGTTTATACCTTATCTCCCTATAACCGACGTTCCTCTGAGAGTATTTTATTTCGAGGGTAGAGAGGCGCCTGCGCTGGCTCGTATACTCATAAATCTGCCGTATTTCATAACTGCTCTTGTAGATGTGAACGCTTCTCTGCTTACAGGGCAGACTCCGCCGTGGATGATGGAGACTGTTTACCGGGTAATATCCTCTTTCGACGTGGAGGCTCCACTCTGCCAACTCGTCATGTCCAGCAGGAGCATCGCCAAATTTATACCGCATCTCTGGAAGTTCCTTAAAGAAACTCGTAGAGGCTGGACGTGGCACTGGCCTAAGGAGAAAGTAAGAGTAATCCAAAAAGAAAAATAACTCATTTTTTACCCAATATCTATTTTTTAATGCTCCTATTCGGTAGGGGATAGGCTCGACCCTAAGGTACACGTGCTAGTCGGCGCAATCCTAGCCTTTTCATCGTATATGATACCTTTCGGCTTTAGAGTGGTATTCGCGTTTCTGAATGTTCCGGTAGGGCTAAAATTCCTGGATTCTGCTAAACCCTATCTCGATTTGGGTGAGGCATTGCTTAACCTGACTTTTCCTCCTCTCTATCTTAAAAGTATTGTAGGAGCTCTTACAGCGGCTTTTTATTTGTAGCTGGTATACACGCGTATAAGATGTATAAAAGTGGGCTTAAAGACTACGAATATGCTAGAGAGATGATAACGAAAAATGCTGGAAACGCTCTTAAACTCTTATTCGTACAGGTATTCTTAGGATTGTGGTATATACGCGAACTGGCGAACATACCCTTTAAGTTTAATAATATCTTTGCACATCTAGGCATGAAAGTGCCCGGAAGCGAGCCTATGGCAGATCTTGGGTGGCTTTTTATAGCGAAAATAATGCTCGTACTTCTCCAGCTAATAGCGCTACTCTATGTCCTCTACTCTCCAAAGACGGCTTCCCTAAAACCAGCTTAATACTCGTAAAACTTTCGGCGCTAGCCGCTCTCTCAACGATACTCCTCGGCGAATATTTGAACGCTTTTAGCCAATATCCATATTTTGTAGCTGCATTACCGCATATCGCAGATGAAATTCCAGAACCTTGGAGAACTCTACTCATTAAGGCATTAGATCTTAGAAGAACTAATCCACTAACAGAAGATCCGGTGCTTATAGTATCCACAGCTACTTCTTTAATAGCTTTGTTAGCGGCAGCGATATATTCCCTATACGCTATTTTCCACAAGGAGAATGATATTCTTTAATTCCACAAAATAACTCATATTTTTACAAGTTTTGTTCTCGATTTATACAACTGTAGCTCCCGTGGAGTACATACGTGAATTTCAAACGGTGGATTCTTGATGCCTTTCTCCCATAGCCTGCTTATGATTAATGCTGGTTTTAAATCTGTAACTACGAGAATATCGATATCGCTGGAGTATAGATGTTCTCCCATGGCTACGGAGCCAAAAAGGTAAACTTCAGCATTTTCATCAATCTGTTTTACTATCATCTTAATGGTTTTCAAGTATTTATCTAAATTTTGAAATATCCTTCTCCTTCTTAAAGCTTCTTCAATTAGTAATCTGTGAGACAGCTTCCATCACCTCATCGACGATCTTCTTCAATTTTAAAACTTCTTCTTTACGAAACTCTCTCGGAATGTATCGAGAAACTATATAGGCGTCTTCTAGAGAAGCTAGTTCTAGAGAATATTTATTTACAAGATTTCTAATAGTTCTGGAGTGCTGGTGCTCGACGATTTCGGATAAAAGTTCGAGAAGTCTGCGGATGCTATGTATCCGAGGATAATCCATACCTTTTTCAAGTATTTTCGCTTTAAGAAATAGTTGTAGAGCTTGTTCGAGGCTAAAAGCTGCCAAGCCGTAAAAACCCTTCTCCATTTGCATAACAGCGGTTTCATAGAATTCTCTCGATCTCTTAATTAAATGCATGTATTCCTCTCTTTTGGTCAATTTAACACCTTGATAATTTAATTCCTATCTCCTTATAAATTTCGTACCTAGTTGAGATAGGTTTATATATTATAACATTGTTATATTGCCGATGAATAGAGAGAAGTTAGAATTTAAAAAAGAACAAGTTAAAAAACTGCTCTTAGAACTTCATAAAGGCAGGAGCATTAGCGAGCTTAAGGAAGAGTATAGAGATGTTATAAAGAGTATAAGCCCGTACGAGATACCTCTAATCGAGCAGGAATTGGTTAAGGAGGGAGTTTCTCCCTGGGAGATAGCTAGATTATGCGATCTCCACGTTGAAATGTTTAGAGAAGCTGTGGCTGGTAGGAGTGAGTTTAAAGATTTGGTTCCCGGACATCCTCTTCACACTCTTTTAATGGAGAATAATCAGATTCTCAAGGATGCAGAGTTGTTGAATTTATATGCTCGTGCTCTTGAGATAGATAGGGCTAAACTCGGCGAGAATATAGAGAAGCTTAAGGCGTTTCTGAGAGAGCTAATGGAGGTGAGGAGGCATTTTGTTAAACTTCAAATGCTTATATTCCCCTACTTGGAAAAAAGAGGCATAACGGCGGTGCCTTCTGTTTTATGGATTAAAGAGGATGAAATTAGGTTTATGATTAGAAAGTCTCTGAAGCTTCTAGAAGAGGCAGAAGATAACTTACCGGAAATTGTTGAACATTTAAGGAAACTCTCTGGCGCTATGATAGACATGGTATTTAGAGAAAATAACATACTCTTCCCGACTCTCAAAGTTCTACTATCGGAGGGAGAGTGGGCGGCTATAAAAGAAGAGGAGGACATTATAGGGTACTATAAGGTTAATCCAGGTGATGAATGGAAGCCTAGTGCAGAGCCTTTATATCCTTATCAAATATCTCCTGAGATTACTCCTAGCCAAATAGAGAACCTGCCCATTCAGATTCGTAGAATGGTCGAAGTGAAGAAGGCGGAGAGAGATGAGTATAAACTGGTTAGAGATGGGGATATCGAGCTCGACGAGGGCTATCTCTCCCCTAAAGAGATTAAAGCCATTCTGAAAACTCTTCCCGTAGACATATCGTTTGTCGATAAATACGATAGACTGCGATTTTACAGCAAATCAAAACACGGGAGAATATTCGTGAGGACTAAAACAGCCCTAGGGAGGCCTGTCCGCTACTGCCATCCTCCGAGAAGCGTAGATGTAGTTAAGGCGATCATAGAAGAGTTTAAGAAGGGAAGAAGAAATGTAGCCGAGTTTTGGATACAAATGAACGGCAGATTTATACATATCCGGTACTTCCCCGTGAGAGATGAAAACGGCGAATACCTAGGAACGCTGGAAGTCGTCCAAGATGTTACTGAAATAAGGAAACTGAAGGGAGAAAAGAGACTCCTTGATTGGAAATAATCCTCTCAACTACCATATAATCTCTACGCCTATCTTCTTAGCTACATAGGATAAGTCTTTATCC
>JALURF010000083.1 GCA_027017165.1 Thermofilaceae archaeon | reverse complement strand
TCTACGTATTGTCCAGCTTTGAAAATTTCCTTTACAGATATCTCTTTTCCAAGCCTCTCTATGGCGTATCGTATAGCCTCTTTTATATTTCCGCCTATGGGAATTTCGAAGATTTCGGGCTTCTTTTTATGAATTCCGGCTTTCCTGGGCTGTGTGGCCACTATTAGCCTAACCTCGCTGATCTTATCTTTAATCTCTTCTATTCGCTTTTCGATCTCTGACCCATCGGGTATTTTCTCCGGATCTGGAAGAGTGAGCACTTTTCCTAAATCATTTAAATATCTTTTAGCATACTCGTCTTTACTCTCATCTGAAGCTGAAAAAGTCTCTTTATCCCATATTTCCGTTAATGTTTTAACTCCGTAAGGAGTACTAGTGTAGAACCTTACGCCTATTATTTTTAACGGCGGGGTCTCGACTACAGTGGCAGCCTTCATGACCTCCTGACCGTAGAAGGGACTATTAGGATTCGTTTCTATTCTTATCACGTGCAACATGCCTACCTTATAGCCCGCAAAGCCCAAAGGCTTAACCTCGTTTACTCTAGCCCAATGCCTTACTCTGGCGACTATACTTCTAGCTCTCTTTCTCGGATATACTCCCATCGAGCCTCTTCGTGGTCTATGGCCTTTTCCCATTTTCTACACCTTTCGATCAGCTAGCTAAAGCTCATAGACGTTTAAAAATACAGGTTTTTAAGTATTTCCTCTCGCGAAGTTGAGCGGGGGATGCTAGTTAAGGAAGTTAATTATGGAGAATGTGGCTAGGATAGCCTCTTCTGTCCTAACGGTTGCAGTGCCTTGCTCCGGAATAAAATTGATAATGTAATCAGCTAAGTCCTCAAGCTTCACGCCGATCTTCTTTGAAATCTCAAATAATCCTTCTTTCTGACTTCCAAACAATACGAGCATTTTCTTAGATTTTTTAATCCTATCAGAAAATTCCTTTTCAATCTTGGTTATCAACGTACCCCATCTGGAAGTAGCTACTACAAAGTCTGCGTGGGCTTTCTCAATAGCGTTTAGCAAATCTTCTGCTAAATAGACTCGGTAACCCCAGTAAACATCTATTCTTCCCTTTTCAGCGATTTTTGCATTTAAAACTTCTCCTCTTGAATTATAGAATAGTTCTACCAACACTCTATCTCCAATTCTAAAATTTCCTTTAATAATAGCTTCTGCTGGTCTCTCCAGCCCCACGTCAATTAGAGCATATTTCCCTCTTATAGCTATCACAACGCCTTCTCTATACCGCGTCTTTTCATGTTTTAAAGGATGATGAGGAGTTCTTAAAGGAGGTAGAAGTCCAGCGTATCTAAGAGCCGGATCTTTTTTGAAAAAACGTTTTCTCAAGTATTGTGGACACTCAAGATATTCAAGTACTTTTTTCAAGACTTTAGCGTTTTCCCTTTCTTCCTTATTATTGTCTATTCCGTAAAGCAAGACTCCTTCTACTCTAAATATCGCTATAGTTCTTGCTATAAAGCCGATTTTTAAACTCTTTTCTCTAAGAGGGTTTTCTATAAATAGGTTTGATGGAATAGCCACTATCCGTGTCGGTTTTGGTTTTTTCGGTAGCATTAAATCGCTGGTTTAACTACTTCTTCTTTTTACCCTTTTTCTTGCTCTCTTCCTTTTTCTTTTCTTTTTCTGTGAAGAATATAGAAGTTCTCTGTCTACCACCCATATCATTCACCTCCTTATACGCCAAAAGGCTATTTTTCCACGTTTAATTTCCTCCACTAACCCCTCCTTAAGCAGGAGTCTAAGAATATAGAATACTTGTGAATGAGAGAGGCCGAGCTCGTTAACTATAGCGGTAGTAGTGGTTTCTCCTCTCTCTTTAATAAATTCGTATATCCTTTTCTTTCTTTCTAGTATACGGCTTGTAGGGCTTCTAGGCATGAAATCACCAGTAGATTGATAATAAGAGAAGGTGAGATAAATAATTTATTTATTCTCTAAAGTTATTCGAGGACTTTAGCCAGTATCGGGTACATTTCGAGAGCCTGTTCTCTCGCCAGAATCTGCTGGTACTGCACTAGTATACCGACCATTAGCAGTATTCCGATACCGGAGCCCAGTACGCCGAGAAGATCGCTTACCACGGCGATTACTCCTATGAGTAAGCCGCTTAGAATCGTTAAGGGCCACACATACCTGGAGAAGAGAGAGGTTAACACTCTGGTCGATTTCCTGAAGCCCGGTATTTGAAGTCCTGCCTCTACTAGTTGCTGAGCCTGTGTTCTCGGATCCATTCCGGAGGTCTCTACCCATGCTATAGCGAAGAGCACTGAGAAGCCTATAAACATTAACGAGTATACGGCTACGTGAATTGGATCTTCAAGAATAGCCCATAATGACCTAGGCGGACTTATGTAGTAGACCAGCGAGCCGGGCAGTGGTACCAGATTACCGCCTTCAGTCTTGTTGTACATAGCTATAATATTGAACCACGTGTTGTCATTATTGGGGTTAAATCGGGGCCATAAGGCTTGAGCGAATATGTGTATATCCGCGTAGAGTGCTGAGACTAGTATAACGGGTAGATTTGATACGTAGAGGAATTTTAACGGTATTTTCGATCTCATGCCTCCGTATCTTGATATTGAAATGGGGATTTCGATTCTCATGCTCTCCACATAGGCTAAAAGTAGGATGAAGAATACCATCGCGAGTAATCCTAAGAGATCTGGGAATCCGGTCTTCCTGGCTACTACTTGACTGGCTGGGGTCCAATTTCCAGTTGATATTCCAATACTGAGGGCATAGATGGCGGATGAGATAACACCATAGTACAATCCGTCTTCTAAAGGACCTATGGGTGAGAAAAGTTCCCAGAAGATCTGTTGCGCGACTCCCGCGGCTATGAATAAGCTTATGCCACTGCCGATCCCCCATCCCTTCTGGAGCAGCTCATCCATTAATAGTATGATGATGCTAGCTACAAACAGCTGAGCAAACACTATAGCGGCTTTTTGGAAAGTAAACGGGACGTAGGCGCCGCCGATTATATAGGCCAAAGCTTCGATGGCTGCAAATGCAATTGCCAGTAACTTTTCTACTCCGGAGAAGAGCTTTCTGCCTTCGGGGGTGGTTACGTCTATATCTACAATTTTACTGCCCACTAGTAACTGCCATATAAGCCCGGCTGTCACTATCGGGCCTATTCCGAGCTCGAGCAAAGTGCCTCTGCGTGAAGCCATTATTATTTGGAAGAATAGTAATTGTTGATATTGAGCTTGGGCCCAGGGAATTCCATAGAGCGGCACTTGTGACATTGCAAAATATACTAATAGAACGACGCCGGTCCAGAAAAGCCGTTCCTTTAAACTAAGCCTATACGCGGGTTTTTTGACCTCTGGTAGAAACCTAAAAATTGGGCGGAGAGCCTCGTACGTTCCCATTTTTTCACCTTCTCAAAACTTCGACTCGTCCCCCCGCTTCTTCGATTTTTTCAATAGCTGTTTTGGTGGCATAGGGGGTTCTTATGAAAAGAGCTTGAGATACTCGTCCGCTGCCCAGCAACTTGGTGTATCCAAGCTTTGCTAAGTCTATAAATACCTTACCCTCGACTTTTTCGGCCAGGCCCTTATTCAATAGCTCTAGTACTATCTCGTCGAGCTCACCTATGTTTATGCACCTATGGTCAGGAACTATTTCTGGCGGTCGTATGAAGCCATGTTTTCCGAATAGGTCGGGAGCATACTTCACCGTCCAAGTCCACTTGTGTTTGTGATAGCCTACGTGTCCCCGCCCGGCTTTACGTCCCCGTCTTCTATGCTGGCCTACTCTACCCCATCCATAAGTCCTAGAGCCCCTATAGTACTTTCTCTTCTTCTCTCTTCTAACAACCATTAACGCCACCTACTCAAGCACTAGATGGCTAAAAACTAATATATATTTGTTCTCGACCGTACCAACTCGGCGTGATATCCGAAAAACTTAAAACATGATATGTGTAGAATGGTTAGGCGTTGGTGATAGAATGGCAACGCTAGATTACTGGAAGCCGCGTACTAGGCTTGGAATGCTAGTAAAAGAAGGTAAAATAGTTTCGATAGACCAAATATTCGAAATGAATTTGCCTATAAAGGAAGTTGAGATAGTAGACGCGTTACTTCCCGATCTAAAACACGAAGTAATAAACGTAAACCTAGTTCAACGACAGACGGACGCTGGAGAAGTCAGCAGATTTCAAGTAACTGTCGCCGTAGGGAACGAAGACGGCTATGTGGGAGTGGGCATGGGGAAAGCTAAGCAGATAAGAGAAGCCATAGAAAAGGCTATCAAAGACGCTAAGATGAATGTAATTCCCGTCAGAAGGGGATGTGGAAGTTGGGAGTGCCTCTGTGGAGAGCCTCACAGCATACCTTTCAACGTGAGGGGTAAAAGTGGAAGCGTTGAGCTATTGCTTATACCTGCTCCTAAAGGCGTTGGGCTCGTCGCTGGCGACGTGGCTAAAGTAGTCCTGCGCCTAGCCGGGATAAAAGATATATGGACTAGAAGTAGAGGGGAGACGAGAACGGCCCATAATATGGCGAAGGCAGTTTATAACGCTCTAAGGCTTACATACGCATTTAAAGTTCCTTCTGAATGGTAAGCGCGGAGTGAGCTAAGATGACGTTGTTATTGGTAATTAGACTTAAAGGGGAGTCCGGGAGAAAGCCGGACGAAAGGAAAACCTTGGAATTATTAAGGCTTCACCGGAAATTCCACGCTGTACTAGTTAAAGATACTCCATCTTATAGAGGAATGCTCAGGGTATTGAATAACGTGGCTACGTGGGGGGAGATAAATAAAGAAACGCTGGCGAAGCTCATCGAGAAGCGAGGCCGACTGGTTGGAAATAAAAGAGTGACCAAAGAGTATCTTAAAAAGATAGGGTATGATAGTTTTGAGGAATTAGCTCAGGATCTCATAGAGGAGAAGAAGGAAATCACGGAGATTCCGGGTTTGAAACCAGTTTTTAGGTTAAGACCTCCTAAAGGGGGGTTTAAAGGTACTATAAAGAAGCATTACAGAGAAGGAGGCGAAACGGGCTATAGAGGAGAGGCGATAAACGAGCTGGTTCTGAAAATGATTTAAGAAGAGAAGTTTTTAGCAATATTCTCTTTTATGTTTTCGAAGTGTTCTGGTAGAGTTTCTGGAGGCAGTTTTTTCTCGAGATAGGAGGAAAACTGTCTTTGATAGCGCTCCGGATTTTCTTCTTTGAGAAGTTTAGCATAGTCAGCTATGTGCTGTCCTTTTACTCTACTGTCAGGGGGTAACATATCCTCCCTTACTGGAATTTTAAGCCCGGCATCTAAAGCACCTTTTACAACAGCGTAAATTATATTACCTCTCGTAGACCTGTGTAACCCTATATCTAAGATTACCTCCTTAATGCCTCTTTTAAGGGCTTTATAGCCTATAACTAATCCGAGAAGATAAGCGGCAGGAGTATTACAAGTATATCCTTTCCAGCCGTAATCTCTCACTAATTCTCTGGAGTGCGCTGAAGCTAGTATTACATCGCCTTGAGGCTCCGCTTCCGCTATTTGGACGATAATATGCCTATTACTTTTCCTCACTACAAGTCTGGGCTTTCCCGAGATTACCAAAGCTCTTCGCTTGCGATAATTTGTCAATCCTTTTCTTCTCCGTTTAAACGGTACTTTATACCTAGCTCCGCGAGCCACGCTACAATCGCCTCTTTCTAATTAGTTTATGTTCTCTAATATACAACTTTAAGTGAGCTATGCTTCTGAAGAAGCCTCCCTTAGAAAGCCTATATAAGCGTCGATAAGTCTTTCTATCTATGAGTTTCCGTTCTCTTAAATTCTTTAAGAATTTCCTCTGCGCTCTTATTTTAGATATCCAAACATCCTTTTCATCATACCTCGGACCTTTCCTTTTACCGTGCCCCCGCCTCCTACCCTTCTTTTTCTTCTCCTTCTTTATCCTTATTCGACCTCTGGATGGCGTACTGGGAGGTAGTTTCTTTATAACTCCATCATGAATAAGTTTCTTCACCTGTTCTCTAGAAACGATATCATACAGCTCGCCAGCTCTTTCCGGATCTATCCATATTCTACTTTCTCCCACTTTTAATATCTCCGCAGCCATTCTCTTTATAGTTTTCATAGTCAAGTCCGACACCTCACGCATTCAGGACTTTTAACCCTAATTCTTTAGCTCTTTTAAGTATTTCTGCCTCCTTTCTTTTACCGACCGTGGATGCTATCCTAATTGCGTGGATTTCAGGATTCAGATTCTCCAACTCTCTCGGATTATGTACAAGGACCTCTACAAACCCGCTAGGATGTAGCCCTCTCACGAGCCTAGGTTTCCGATATCCTATTTTTACTCTAGCTGGAAATCCCTTTTTCTCCCACTTTATCTTATTATCCAACGTCCTAGGGTGTCTCCATCCATCTCCTAGACGTGGCAATCTCCACGAATTCATGCGTATAAATTCTGGTTTCTTCTTCTTTAACAACTCTCTTACTCTAAGTAATCTTTTAATCTCTTCTCTAGGGATTTCAGTAGACATAAGCTACAAGCACACCTCCGATTCCGGCTTCTTTTGCCTCTATATGGCTCATTACTCCCTTAGGCGTGGAAACTATCAGTATTCCTATGTCTCTCGAGGGCAGGAATTTCTTCTCCCATTCCACGAACTCGTCTTTTTTAACTGGGAATCTGGGCTTTATTACTCCACACTTATTTATTCTCCCCAACAATTGTATTCTAAACTTACCCGCTCGTCCATCATCGATATACTCGAACTCGCCTATATATCCATATTTTTGCATGACTCGGAGTACTCGTGCTATGAACTTAGATGCTGGATATACTATACACTCTTTTTTACCTCTCATTTCATTATTCATTATTGTCGATAGGGCGTTTGCCAGATTGTCTCTGACTACCATATTCTCCCCGCCAGCTCTCTACGACTCTCTTCTTACCGACAGGACAAACTAATAATAAATCTTTCGTTAGAATGGATAACAAAAAGTATTATACGGATAAACCTGAGCTAATTATATTTTTTAAAACCTATAATTTCAGCTACTTCTCTAAAGCACCTTCTACACAAGTTCAAATTATACATCCTTATTAAAGCTTCATGAGTTCCGCATCTGATACATCTTCTTGATCCTTTACCGTATTTTCTTTCCTTGGGAGGTTTTATCTTACCCATCTTACCACCTTCTTCTCCTTTTTTCTATGACTTTAGCACCTAAAACCTTAGTAATAAATTCTATCGCTTCTTGCTTAGTTACCCTATGTCTTATAGGCACTCTAGACCTGGCTCTCCGTCGTCGAGCTATGCGGTAACCCGGTCTTTCGAGGGCAACTATAACATCAAATCCGAAAATTCCTACGGATGGATCGTACTTTACGCCCGGTAGGTATATGTGCTCTTTTACTCCAAAAGCGAAGTTGCCGTATTCATCTATGCTTGACACGAGTATTTCATTGTCAACAGCTTCAAGAGCTTTTTTCAAAAATTCAAACGCCTTTTTGCCGCGGAGAGTAACTACACACGCGATATTTTCTCCTTTTTTAATACCGAATTCTTTTATCGTTCTCTTAGCTTTTCTTAAACTCGGCTTCTGGCCAGTTAATTGTTCTAAGACTTTTACGGCGTTAGCTAATCTTTCTCCAGATTCTCCTACAGCCATATTGACTACTACTTTGCCTAGAATTACTCTTCTCATTGGATGATCGGTTTCTAAGTACATTTTCTCCTCAGACATATCTACCACTCGGGCAGGCTTATCAATGGCTTATCTCTACCTATTGCAAACACGTAGTCGAGTATTGTCGCTCTTTTATTTCCGTTTTCATCAGCGACTACAACTGCGGCTTTTCTTCTCTTAAATACTTGTTTTATCTCCTCTATTATACCAATAGTCCCAACGTGAGAACCATCTATTATATACACGAGAGTTCCCTTCTCTAATTTCACGTGTTCTAGAATTTCTTGCTTGGGTATAGCAAGCTTTACCGTATCTAGAGTCTTGTAGACATCTTCCACAGGATCCATCGGATTAGCTAAGCGGATCAGATAGTTCCGTCCATCATGCAGATTTAATTGTAGATTTCCCCCCTTAACCATAGTCTTGTTTTCTATTCTACAGAGCTTAAATTCGGCTTCTTTTTCATCTATTGGGTGGAGCCACAGGAACTTCTGCGGATGAGGCATAACTCTAAAGTATTCTCCCGTCGGCTTAATGTGAACGACGTCCATCAACCCGACTGGATATTTATAATCTTTCACGACTTTGCCATCGACTTCTATTTTCCCTTCACTAAGCACTCTTCTGGCTTCTCTCATCGAGGAAGTATAGCCTAGGATATCCCTGATTATAATACCCAAAGGGATACATCTACGTAGAGGATGAGGTCCAGGGCTTGGCTTTACTGTCCATCTAAACTCTTTTCTTAGTATAGGCCAGTACCACGGAGCTCTAGCCCTAGGTAGATGCCTTAAGCTTCCCCTGATGTCCTTCACTTAACCTTACCTCCCTTACGTTTGATAATTTCCTTTCTTTTATCATCCGAAAGATCTAATTTAGTAATCATAACCTTAGATGCGTGAATGGGTACGAATATCTCTGTACCATCGACTTTTCTCCGAGTAGCACCTTCAACATAAATCCTTGCTTTTTTAACGCTAACTCTAACTACTTTACCTTCGTGACCTGCAAACTCCCCTCTCATGATGAGCACAGTATCTCCCTTCCTAACAGGCAACCGCTTAATACCTACTTCTCTCCTCAACGTCGGAGCTAAGGGGGCAGTCAAGAATTTACGCCTAATGTGGAGTGGGGCATTAAACATACGTTTTCTAACTTTTCTAGGCTGCGACGCCACTCGACCCATACTTTACACTCCCTCACAACATAAAAAACCTTCAATATAAACATTACTAAAACATAACGTATACTTAACTACGGCAACTCAATGCTTTCCTCTACTTGGCTCAAACAACGCGGCATGAAATCAGCTTAAGTTTTCAGAGGAAAGTCTGAAGTTGACAATTGAGGTCGGAACTTTAATCATTAGCTTGACTATTCATATAATGCTATGGAATTTCACCTAATCGTGCCCATGAAATACGTACCTGATATCGAGAAGGTGAAATTTGATACCAAAACTGGTAGAATTGATAGAAGCTCCGCACCTGGAGAAACTAATCCCTTTGATCTAAACGCTTTGGAAACGGCGGTTCAGATAAAAGAAAAACTCGGTGGAACTATTACCGTAATAAGCATGGGCCCGCCGCAAGCAGAGTTTTGCCTTAGAGATGCTCTTTCTCGAGGAGCCGATAGAGCAATATTATTATCGGACGTTAAATTCGCGGGAGCGGATACCCTAGCTACCTCATATACCTTAGCCTGTGCCATTAAGAAAATAGGATATTTCGATCTTATAATATGCGGCGAAAAAACTGTTGACGGGGATACCGGACAGGTAGGGCCGGAACTCGCCGAGCATCTTGGAATTCCTCACGTAGCTTACGTTTCTGAGCTAAGAGAAGTATCGAAAGATAAAATATTTGTAGTCTGCGATATGGAGGACGCCTACTACCTAGTCGAGGTTAGACTGCCTGCGCTCATCACGGTGACCAAGGATATAAACACGCCTAGGCTTCCATCCCTAAAAGCCAAACTTAGAGCCAGAAAAGCAGAGATAGAAATATGGAGCGCAGAGGATTTATCGGGGATCGGAGACGTTTCGAGATTCGGCATATCCGGTTCTCCTACATCCGTATATAAGGTTGCATTTCCCGAAATAGGCAAGAAAGGATGTAAAATCCTAAAAGGAGAAAGCGCCGTTGAAGAGATTATTGGAGTTTTAGAAAAAGAGGGTTTCTTATGAGAAAACATAGCGATGTAGTGGTATTTGCTGAGTATCATGAAGATCATTTCCACCCAATAACCTTTGAACTATTAAGCAAAGGTAGAGAAATAGCCGACTTACTTAAAACTAAACTTATAGGAGTGCTTATCGGCTATAACGTTAAAGACAAGGCTAGCGAACTTTTCCATTATGGAGCCCAAAAAGTCGTTGTATTCGATGATAAACGCTTAGCGCTTTTCGACGTTATATTGTATAAACACTTGCTAGTCAACTTCCTAAAAAAAGAAAAGCCTGAACTAGTGCTCATGGGAGCCACACGTTTAGGCCGTTCTCTCGCTCCGAGAGTGGCCGCGGCGCTTAATACGGGCTTAACCGCCGACTGTATAGACATTCAAGTAGATGCTAAGGGAGATATCATACAAGTCCGTCCGGCCTTTACTGGAAATATAATCGCGTATATAAAGACCAGGACTAGACCCGTAATGGCTACCGTTAGATATAGAGTATTTAAAGCGAAGAAATTAAACCGCTATGGAAAAGGAGAGATTGTGGTTAAGAGCGTAAGGCTGCCAGAGAATACCGGTATTAAAGTTTTGAGGAAGGAGCGCGCCAAAAGAATTAGGATTTCGGATGCTGAAGTTATTGTGGCTTGCGGACGTGGATTAAAAAGACGTGAAGATATAGAGATGATAGAAGAATTGGCTAGGCTTCTCGGCGGAATAGTAGGGGCTAGTAGGCCTCTAGTTGATGAGGGCTGGATCTCTAGGGATCACCAAGTGGGATTCAGCGGTAACGTGGTTAGACCTAGGCTGTATATAGCTTGTGGGATTTCGGGTTCGCCTCAACATCTAGCTGGTATGAGAAACTCAAAAATCATTATAGCTATAAACATCGACCCATCTGCGCCGATTTTCAAAGTAGCGGACTATGGAATAGTGGGAGATTTATACGAAATAATACCTAAACTTATCGAAGAGATAAAGAGGAGGAGGAAGACTTGTGGATGAGAAAATAGTTGAGAAACTTGTGGATATTGTCGGCGAAGAATGGGTTATTACTGATATAGAGAAAATTGAGGGTTACCTGGTAGACGAAACGGCGGATCCCATGAAGCCTTTACCAGCTACCAATGTAATACTCGTAAAACCTAAAACCACGGGAGAGGTTGCCGCTATACTAAAGCTGGCGAATGGAGAGAAAATCCCCGTTTATCCACGGGGAGGAGGAACGGGATTAGTAGGAGGCTGTATACCGACAAAACGAGGAATAATATTATCTTTAGAGAGAATGGATAGTATTGAGATAGATAAAGAGAATTTAATGGCTATAGTCGAGGCGGGAGTTACTCTTAGAAAGTTAATAGAAGAGGTGGATAAGGTGGATCTTCTCTTTCCACCGCATCCAGGAGACGAAAGCGCGCAAATAGGAGGATTAATAGCCTGCAACGCTGGAGGGGCTAGAGCTGTAAAAACGGGAGTTATGAGGAACTATGTAAAGGGCATTGAGGTAGTTCTGCCAACTGGTGAAGTTCTAAACTTAGGAGGGAAACTGATAAAGAACAATACCGGATACGGTCTAATGCATTTGATAATAGGTAGCGAGGGCACCTTGGGGGTTATAACTAAAGCTATACTTAAACTATATCCTAAGTTTAAGTTTTCGATAACAATGATAGTACCCTTCGAGGAAAGACACAACGCATTAAGGGCGGTTCCCGGAATCTTCCAAAGCGGGGTGATTCCACTAGCCCTTGAATACGTCGAAAGAGACTTAGTAGAGAAATCTGCGAGAAGGTTAGGGTTGGTGTGGCCTTGTGAAGAGGGGAGCGTGTATCTCTTGATCATACTAGCCGATATCGAGGAAGAGACCGTTTATAGGCAATGTGAAAGAATAGCCGAAGTTTGTAGCGAATACGGAGCATTAGAGCCGCTTATCGCCGAGTCTCGGAGAGAACAGGAGGATATCCTGAAAATTAGGAGCGAAATCTATATGGCATTGAAACCAGAGACTGTGGATATTCTTGATGTAGCCGTTCCCCCCGCCGGCATGGAAGAGCTCATAGATAGAATTGATGAAATTTCAGAAAAATACGGTGTATACATACCGGTCTATGGACACGCAGGTGACGGGAACTTACACCCACATATAATGAAAGTCGAAGGTTGGACGGCGGAGCAATATGCCAAGGTAAGAAAAGAGATTTATGAAGCAGCAATAGAGCTTGGAGGAGTAATAACGGGAGAACACGGCGTGGGGGTTATCAGAAGGGAATACTTACATCTCTGTCTTAGCGATAAGGAAATCGATCTAATGAAGGCAATAAAGAGAATATTTGACCCTAATAACATCTTAAATCCCGGAAAAGTACTTCTAGAG
>JALURF010000082.1 GCA_027017165.1 Thermofilaceae archaeon | reverse complement strand
CGCTTTCACCAGCGATGGTTTACAAGCTAGAGTTGATATTACGATACAATACCACATAGACCCCGCGTATGCGGTTGAAATTTTCAAGAGATATCCTAGGATGGATTGGGAAGATAGGACTCTAGCCTCCGTTTTGAGACAGATAGTACGTGATATTATCGCAGACTATAAGGGAACCGATACTATACCGAAGCGAGACGAAATAGCTCAGAAAATAGCTGAACGATTTATTGAAAGATTACAGGAAATAGGGCTTAATGGTATAGTCATAGATAGCATAAACCTTAGGAATATAGATCTTCCAGAACAATTCAAAAAAGCGTTAGAGGCTAAGCTGACGGCTGAACAACAGAAAATACAGGCTGAATACGAGAGAGAGCGAATAATAACGCTCGCTAATGCCACCGCAATGGAGCAGATATTAAAGGCTAGGGGCGAGGCAGAAGCTCAGATATTAAGGGCTGAGGCGGAGGCGAAGTCAAAATTAATAATAGCGAACGCCACGAAGGTACAGATTCAGCTGATAATAGAGGCTTTCGGAGATCCGAGGTATGCGGTTGAATACTTCAAGTACCTATATATGGCAGAAATGGCTAAAAGCGGAGCGGTAATAGTTGTAGGCGGGGAGATAACACCCCTCCTACCGTTACCCCCTAAGAGCAGTGAATAATATAAGTGCCTTGACTAATGTCTTATATGGCGGTGGATGATTGATCAGAGTTACTATGAAAAATGAATTGAAGGCATTAAGATGACACCGCCATTTCTGACAGCGGCTACTAATCTCGCAAGAAAATACAATTTCCACGTGGACAGCGTAATTTCTATCGCAGGGCTTTACGGCATAGAAGAAACAGAGAATATACTGAAAGCAATTAAATCCCCCGGGAAGCGATATTTCATACGCGTAAACACTCTCAAAGCTTCCAGAGAAGAAGTTCTTGCTGAACTGAAACATGCAGGTTTTGAAGTAAGAGCATACCCACTTCTGAAAGAAGCTATCTACCTGCCTATTCGCGGTCCTCATTCTATAAAGACTTACCCCAAAAAGGTAATAGCTGATAAAAAAGCGGCTGAGAGCGTATATCTGGGAGCTAACCTTTATGCTGTGGGCATATTGAAAATAGTAGGGAAAATCCGCGAAGGAGAACGAGTCACCATAATGGATCCTACAGGATTCCCGGTTGCTGAAGGTATTATGGTTATGGGTCCGGAGGAAGTGTTTTCCAAGAGAAAGGGGCTCGCCGTGAAGACGGTTAAGTCGGTTTTCGAAGTACCCAGTATAAGAGAACTAGAAATATACAAGCGGGGTTGGGTTTACGATCAAAGCCTGCCAGCAATAATCTCTGTTAGGAATTTGAATCCTAGACCCGGTTTTAAAATAGTGGATTTATGTGCGGCTCCTGGGGGTAAAACCTCGCACGCCGCTCAGCTCATGGAAAATAGCGGAGAAATTTTAGCGGTAGATCGTTCCAAGCCTAAGGTTCAGAAACTTAGGGAAAACCTTCAGAGACTCGGTGTTAGAAACGTTAAAATTCTGGAGGCTGATGCCCGCTACTTAGACCTTATAGTAGGGGAGAGAGATTTCGATGCCGCGATAGTGGATCCTCCGTGTTCAAGTTTAGGCGTGAGACCAAAATTGAGCAGTAGAGTTTCAAAACGAGATATACTGAGTCTTTCACGGTATCAATTCCAGTTTTTAAAAGTAGCGTCCAAACTTGTCAAGAGGGGTGGTAGGATATTGTATAGCACTTGTACTTTGACTCTTCAAGAAAACGAGTTAATAGTGTTAAAGGCTATAAAAAAGCTGGGCCTCAAACTCGTAAAACAGGAGTATTTTATCGGAAGTAGGGGCTTTATTTTCGAGACAGGAATTGTTCAGCGATTTCTCCCCCATGTACATGATACACCAGGATTTTTTATCGCTATCCTAGAGAAACTTTGAATAAAAGATTTCATCGGCGAGGCGTCGTCTTATTTTTTCAAAAAAATTAATTCTGATTCCATGAACTTTGACTAAGCTGAAGGGTTTCCCTCTTAACGATGTTTTAATGCATTTCTCCTTTTCTATATCAATTGAAAGATACCCATCTATCACTAGTGTTGAATCTGTGAAAAGTTTTAAATTTAGCCAAGCATTAGAGTTGAAAACTATTGGTTTTACTATCGAGGAGAAAGGAGATATTGGCGTAAATACTAGCGCTTCAAGCTCCCAATCAACTATAGGGCCTCCCTGGGAGAGGGAGTACGCGGTAGAGCCTAGTGTTGTAGCTATGATTACTCCATCGCATCTGCCCTTTGCAAAGATTTCGTTCTCCCTTTTTAATTCAAAAATCATCATTTTTGCTCTTTTTCTACTGTATACTACCGCCTCGTTTAAGAAACTCAGTTTACCGTTTTCTCCTTCTACTTCTAGAAGCCCCGTTCTCCAAGTTTTAATCTCATACTTTCCTTCGGTTATCAGAGTAAAGGCTTTGCGATAGTTATGCCTGTTGATATCGTAGAAAAAGCCTAAAGTATCGCTGTTAACTGGTATGATCGGTATTCCCCCCTTTACAGTGTGAAAAGTTTTAAGTAGAGTTCCGTCGCCTCCTATAACCACTAATGCATCAATATTCTCGGTTTCTATCGATTCGACCCCTAAATCTTCTCTTTCTAAGATACGTGCCAAATCCTTGGTAAGTAAAACGGTAAAATTTTTCCTTAACAAGAATTCGATCAGCTCTGTCGCGAACTTTTTAACCTCAGGGCTTTCTCTTTTAAATATTAAGCCGAGTCTTTTAATCTTCATCTCAACATAAAAACGCTCTAAAGATATAAATAAAGCGGCTCTATAGAGTTTCTGGAGGGTGTTGTTATGTCTACTAGACCTCAAGAGGCGGGAAGTCTTAAAGTTGGATCATTCGTCGTAATAGACGGAGAACCCTGTAAAATAGTCAGCGTGGAAAAGTCAAAACCCGGTAAACACGGGTCGGCTAAGGTTAGAATAGTAGCTATAGGATTGTTCGATGGAGTAAAGAGAAACTTAGTCGCGCCCGCAGATACGAGAGTGGATGTTCCAATAGTTGAGAAGATACAGGCTCAGGTCATAGCCCGCTTGCCCGATACAGTGCAATTAATGCTCCTCACGACTTATGAAACTATAGAAGTAGCCTATCCGGAAGAGGAGGAGTTAAGAAATAGAATAGAGGAAGGAAGAGAAGTAGAGATTTGGAAAATTATGGATAGATATAAAATTATGAGAGTTCTCTAAAAGCGGTAGGGCCGTTTAATTACCTGTGGAGGAACAAATAAATAGTGTTTTTGTTCTTCGCTCAATTCCCTAATTATCCTCTCGACGATAAGCTTCACCGGGTCGATTTTAGTTCTCTCCCTTATATCATCAAAGGATTCGAAGGGTTTACGCCTCCTCTCTTCTAAAATCTTCCATAAAGTCCTCTTCCCGATGCCTCTGAGGAGCTCCAAGCTATGCATCTTCTTAGTTAAAGGAGGTGCCGTGTTAAAGAATTCCACATATTCCTTTTCTCTTTTTTTAACTATTATCGCTAAAACTGTCGGCAATTCAGCTTTGGCAGTAGCCGTCAAATCATCATACGACAACCTCCTGTTAACTTTAACCAATCTTTCATCATACACCTTTCCCAAATAGACTCTATCTCTGACATTTAATTGAAGTCCGGGAAGAGGGGAAATTTCAAGAAGAGTAAAATAAGATTCTCCAACGGCTTGCGCTACGGGACCTCTATACCTTATATCATGGCTCGACATGTAACCAGGACCATAGCCGAAAGGCAAGTAATCGATTACATATACGTATTCCTCCATGAACTGTTTACGATCATAAAATCGTCTCATTTCAAATCCTCCAGCTACTCTTTCCTATACTTGTCCAATTCGTCAATTATTTCAGTTAATTCTTCTGTAGTAAAGGTCTTCGATACCGTGGCCAATATAGTCCTTAATTCTTCAATACTCTTAGGCATTATGTTCATTATCTGAATCGCCACTTCCTCAGGTAACCCTTTCGCCTCTACCAAGAATTTTCTAACTTCTTCTACCCCATCTTCTCTAATTTTTGTAAATGAACGGGCATATTCCAGCGTTATAAGCTGTATACTATTCAATTCTCCTTTTTTCATACTATCTTCTAATATTTTTTTAACTTCAGCTATCGTGATCATCTTCTCGGAGAGCACTTCCGGCATCGGATAACACCCT
>JALURF010000081.1 GCA_027017165.1 Thermofilaceae archaeon | reverse complement strand
ATTGAATAAAGACGTAGTTGCTGCACTTCGTAAAGTCCCGGTACCGGATAGAAAATGGTCAGCGGACGACTTCGCCCACGTAAAAAAAAAAAAAAAAAAGAGGATACTAATTATAGATGAGAGAGGTAGGAAGAGGTTTATATACGGAGATTACAGCGGTAAACCTACGAGGGTTAATAGCGATCTTCTACGGCTTTTTTTGGAAAAACGTCTAGTTCCGGTTATAGCTCCTATAGGCATTGATGATGAATTTAACATTATAAACATGGATGGGGATAGGGTTGCCGCTTTAATAGCTAGGTCTTTGGGTTCTAAGCGGCTTATTTATCTGACGGATGTTGACGGCGTAGTGTTGAATGGCGAGTTTGTAGATAGGCTTAGTATTGAAGATGTTGAATCTGCTATGCGTTTTGTAAGTGGGGGCATGAAAAGAAAGCTGTTGGCTTCTATCGAGGCTTTGCGAGGAGGTGTTGCCGAGGTTATAATAGCTTCGGGTTTGCGTGAAAATCCGTTAAAGAATGCTCTCTTTCATAGAAGGTGTACCGTAGTGGTTGGCTATGCTTGAAGATGATATAGTAGAGCTTGAAGACTACTATACCGTCGGAGTCTATAAGAAGAGGCCAGTAGTTATCGTCAGAGGTTCTGGCGCGGTTGTATGGGATATTGAGGGTAGAGAGTATATAGATTGTGTCGCGGGGCATGGCGTAGCGATAGTTGGCCACTGTCATCCTAAGGTGGTTGAAGCTATTAAGAAGCAGGCGGAGAGGCTTATCACCTGTCCAGGTATTTTCTATAACGATGTAAGAGCTCAACTGGCTCAGTTAATCGCGGAGATAACTCCTCCCGGTTTAGAAGTCTGCTTTTTCTCTAATAGTGGGGCTGAAGCCATAGAGTGTGCCATGAAGGTTGCTAGAAAATATACTGGTAGGAAGAAGTTCGTGGCTATGATGCGGGGATTCCACGGGAGAACTATGGGCGCTTTAAGCTTGACTTGGAAGCCGGAGTATAGGCGGGGTTTCGAGCCCCTATTGGACGACGTGGTCCATATCCCGTTTGGAAACGTGGAGAAGGCTAAAGAGGCTATAGATGGGGGGACCGCCGCTGTTTTCGTAGAGCCAGTGCAGGGGGAAGGCGGTATAAACGTGGCTCCTCCCGGGTATTTAAGAGCTTTAAGGGATATCTGCGATGAGAAAGGCGCTTTACTGGTTTTCGACGAGGTTCAAACAGGGTTCGGCAGGACTGGTAGGATGTTTGCTTGTGAACATTGGGGAGTTGAGCCTGATATAATGTGCTTGGCTAAGGGTGCGGCTGGAGGAGTTCCAATAGGGATAACTGTTGGTAGGAGAGAGATTATGAGTTCTCTTACTCCCGGCTCACACGGATCTACTTTTGGCGGAAACCCCCTCGCGATGGCCGCTGCTTTAGCAGCTATAAACGTTATCCGCGAGGAACGGCTATGCGAACAGGCTAGGGAGATGGGAGCTCTTCTTAAAAATGGCCTGGAGAAAGTAGTTTCCGAGTCGTTTTTAGCGAGAGAGGTTAAGGGTTTAGGCTTGATGATTGGAGTGAAGCTGCGGAGGGCCGTAGCTGGAGAAATCGCTCTGCAAGCTGTGGATAAGGGAGTATTATTGTTGACGGCTAGTAGGAATGTGATAAGGCTTCTCCCTCCCTTGGTTATAAACCGAGAGCAGGTATGGAAAGTGGTAGATGCTTTAAGGGAGGTGATTGTAAATTATCCAGGATAGCTTTGAATTGGAGTTTTTAATTTCGCTTTTGAAAATATATAGTCCTTCGGGCAGTGCTGGAGATGCTTTAAACTTTTTAGCGGAAGTACTTGAACGGGCAGGCGTAGAGGCAAGTATCGACGATTATGGAGTATTAACCTGCGCTGGAGAAAATCCCGTTATTCTATTGTGCGGCCATGTCGATACCGTCCCGGGACCACTCCCCGTAACTCTACGTAATGGTATTCTCTCCGGTAGAGGAGTTGTAGATGCTAAAGGTCCTTTAGCGGCGATGATATGTGCTTTTTTAAGACTTTCAGAAAATGTTAGAAACTCGATATACCTTGCGGTTGTTAGTGATGAAGAAACTCCTGAAGGCTTGGGTACCGGGGCTTTATTAGAGAAGCTTCCTAGATCGATTAAGTACGGTATTGTAGGAGAGCCTAGCAGGGGGAAGGGAGTTACGGTGTCTTATCACGGCAGGCTATCTTTCTGGCTTGAAGTTAAAGGTAAGGCTATGCACGCGAGCGCGTCTATAGCTAGGAGTAACGCTATAGAGTCGTGTTTCCAGCTTTACTCATTGATAAAAAATAGACTATTGCAGAGTCTCGGCAAGATCCCCATATGCCCTACAGTTGTCCATGGTGGGGATAACTTCAGTTCTCTACCCAAGTCTTGCAGGCTTCACGTAGATCTACGCGTACCGCCTCGTTTTTCGCTTCAAGAAATTAGACAGATTATTTTAGATGAGGTAGATAGGTTTAGGACAGGAGAAAGGAATTTTAAAATTAATGTGGTTTTCAATAGTTCTGTAGAGCCTTTTTCCGTCGATTCGGATAATATTCTGGTTAAGACGTTTCTTGAAACTATTAGAGAGGTTATGAAAATCGAGCCTATTTTAATTAACAAATTAGGTACTAGCGATTTTAACTTGATAGGTAGAAAGCTGGGAATACCCGTAGTGGCTTATGGACCGGGTAATCCCAGGCTTAGTCATACAAATATTGAAAGGTTACTGGTTAGCGAGTATCTATCCTCTATAGATGTGCTTGAACGCGTTGTTAAATCTCTCGTGAGGTGTGTTAAGTGAGCGGTATGACTATGGTTGAGAAGATAATCTCTAGAAAAGTCGGAAGGAGGGTAGAGCTTGGCGAGATAGTTGTAGTAAAGCTTGATTATATAGTGGCTCACGACGGCACGGCTCCGCTGGCAATTAAAGTATTAGAAGAGCTTGGACTACCACTACATTCTCCGGAGAAAACTGTTTTGGTTTTAGATCATACCGCGCCTAGCCCGAGCTCGACTATAAGTAATATACATTCGTCTATGAGAAAATTCGCTAGAGAGACTGGCTGTATATTTTATGATGTAGGTAGCGGTATTTGCCACCAGCTTATGGTCGAAAATCACGTATTGCCTTGGATGGTTATAGCCGGGGCTGATAGCCATACCTGTACTTATGGTGCGCTGGGGGCTTTCAGCGCCGGGTTTGGGAGTACTGATATAGGAGTTGCCATGGCTACTGGTTCTATATGGATTAAGGTTCCCGAATCGATAAGAGTTATTATGGTGGGCGAGTTAAAGCCGCCTCTATCGTCTAAAGATGCTATTCTATGGCTTTTAGGAGAGATAGGAGCTAGCGGGGCTATTTATAAAGCTATAGAGTTTATGGGAGAGGGAGTTTCTTCGATGAGTATAAGCTCTAGGCTCACGCTTACGAACATGGTCGTCGAAGTGGGCGCTAAGACTGGTTTATGTCCTGTTGATGATAAAACTCTGGCTTTTCTCAAGAATACCGGGCGGTTAGTTGCAGTGGATAAGTTAAATCCAGACAGTGGAGCTGGGTACGTCGATGAGATTTTAGTAGATTTATCTGATCTTGAGCCTATGATCGCTAAGCCTCCATCTGTGGATAACGTATGTCCCGTATCAGAGGTGGAGGGTCTGGAGGTAGATCAAGTTTTTATAGGAAGTTGTACGAATGGCCGTTTTGAAGATTTAGAAATGGCGGCTAGAATTCTTAAAGGGAAGAAGGTGAAGACTAGACTTATCGTAGCTCCTGCGTCTAGGAGAGTGTACTTAAAAGCTGTTAGAACCGGCGTTTTAGATATACTGGTATCGGCTGGAGCCGTTGTTATACCGCCAGGCTGTGGCCCGTGTCCTGGAAGACATCTAGGAGTTTTAGGGGATGGAGAAGTTTGCCTTAGTACGCAGAATAGGAATTTCAAGGGTAGGATGGGTAATCCCAAAGCGGAAATTTTCCTCTCCTCTCCGGCTACGGCGGCGGCTTCAGCCGTAGCTGGGAGAATAGTTGATCCGAGGGGTGGAGTTAGTTGATCCGTGGGCGTGTGTGGAAGTTAGGAGACGATATTAATACTGATTTAATAATTTCAGGTAGGTATAAATACGATATATTAAATATAGAGGAACTCGCTAAACACGCTTTTGAAGATTTGGACACGGAGCTTAGTAGGAAGATAAAGCCTGGAGATATTATAGTCGCTGGTCAGAACTTCGGCTGTGGTAGTAGTAGGGAACACGCTCCTCTCGTTA
>JALURF010000080.1 GCA_027017165.1 Thermofilaceae archaeon | reverse complement strand
AGTATCGAGGATATGAGAGGCCACCTTGCCCAGCCATAGAGCGTATAATCCTTCTAGAACTTCTCGCCCAAACTTATTGTAAGCAGCCATATGAAGGTATACAGTCCTAGCCCATAGCTCGTCGGGAAAAGCCTTTAGCTCTCTAGCTCTTATACTCTCCTTAACCCTAACTAAATCGCTAAACATATCTCCTAAAACTCTTTCTAACATAGTTGAGCATTTTTCAACCTCTACAATGAATCTGTCACAAGCCTTATCCACATCCACGACAACCTGTTGGGGGCATCTCCAGGCGTGTTTCCACTCCAGAAAACCTATCTCCTTTTCCTTAACTATTCTAGACCACGAATCCTTGTATTCAAGAGTAGTTCTAATTACCGTCTCTGCCACTTCGAAAAACATACGACGTAAATGAACTGAGGGGTCTTTAGCCTCGTGAAGTTTAGTTCCCAAATCCGCCTGGGCTATTTTCATATTTTCGGCTAAAGCCGTACTCGTTATGTAGAAATCTATGCCGAAGCCGTGAACGCTCGGCTCGAAATTTTCTCGCTTTTCTAAAAGCAGAGAGGCGAGTTTCCTCCCGATACCGAAATCGCCGCCTATTGGCTGCCTTACCCTAGCCCTATAGATTGATCTTACAATTGGATAAGCTAAACAGTTAGTTATAGTTCCATCGTGTTTATGGCGAACATATAAAGGAGTTATTAAATCATAGTCTTGAGCGGTACGGCCTAACAGTTTTATCCACCAAGGCTCTACACTCCTCAAATCGCTATCCAACATAATCACGGCGTCGAAATCCGCCTCTACAGCCTTTTCTAAACCGTAGAAAATAGCGCTACCCTTGCCCGAAGGTCCCGTATAGCGCTCAGCGCTTACCTTAACACCTTCTACCTTAAGAGATTTAACGACTTTCAGCGTCCCGTCGACACTGCCGCCGTCGGATACCAGTACTAAATGCTCTCCTTCAGGGAAGAACTGTTTTAAACCGCGAGCAGCCGTAGATACTACGTAAGCCACTGTAGCCGCTGAGTTATAAGACGGAATTACGACCAAAATATCCGCCACGCCCGGTCACCTCAAATTTATAACTAGGAAAGCGTACTCCTCTAACTTGGGAAGCTCGATTTCGACTATTCCATTCTTTACTCTGAACTGTAGTTTACTGTCTCGAAGGGGTAGGTAAACGCTTGAAACATCGTAGCCTCTAAGGACGATTTTAACGTTATTTAAGGGAACTATTCTACTCGGGGGGTGAACGTTTTCTACTGTAGATGCCCATGAATCGTTGATGGCCGTATTACCTCTAGCGATTATCCTGCCGATATATGTGTGGTTGAGGAGGTGTAGTAAAATTTGTCCCTCGCGAGTATAAGCTTCCAACTCGACGAATCCATCCGAAACCACTTTTACGGGAGGAGGACCAGCAATCCACTCAACCGCGTTTAAAATCAATCTCTCAACCAAAGGCATTCCATTTCTCCAGTATAACCGCCCAGGTTGACCGGAGAAGTAGACCCAGCCTTTACCGGTTAAAATACCCGGTGTTTCAACGTTTAACACTGGCGGCGGGGGACTCCTACCATTCTCGTATTCATTTCCAAAATCTCTATCCGGCAGAATGATAGATGCTAAACGCCTAGCATTTGACTCGACGATTACGTGCCAGCCCAGCTGGGGCGGAGTTCGTCTCTTCGTAAACTCCCTATCGAAATCTCCCCAGAGAACTGTTTTATCCTCTAATCCTCTTAGAATGGGATGGCCAGAAGCTAGTTTCAAATAGCTCCACTCGCTCTTTAAAAATCCTCTAAAGCTTAAATCCAGCACCTCAGACAATAGAGTATCCTCCAGTCTTTTCCCATGTTCATCCATTATACCTGTAACATATGTCGCTATTAATCCTCCTCCTCTATCCGAGAATTCCTTTAATCTGTTAACTGCCCTTTTAGAAATTGATTGAACATTAGCCAGTACAACCGCCTTGTACTCTTTAAAACCTCCTTCATCCAGGCAGGTGTCTGAAACATAGTTCACGGGGTAGCCATTACTCATCAAAGCGTAGTAAAAGCCCCTATAGGAATCGGTTATGTGGCTACTCGGAAGATCTGACCAATCTCTACTCCTGTTAGAGAAGACTACAGCCACGTAGGGGAGAGGCTTTGCATCTTGCATATACTCCTCTAGCACCTTAACCTCTTCGAACACCTGCTTTACAGGCTCTAAATCCAGACCTAAGAGGAAGGTACTAGCGAAGACGAGAAATAGTGGCCATCCGCCGCCTGCAAACGCCTCTCTCAAACCTTGTCTGATAGCGATTCCCGTCGTCTGAGATGAGGTTAAAGCCATGTGAAAACTATTTCTGCTAGCCCACACGGGCTTACCAGTTAAAGCTCTAGTCAGCTTAACCATTTCCGCTATAAAACCGGGCGGCTGATAATCAGTTTCGCTACACTCGGCGAAAAATACGTCAACATGTTCCTTAACTAGCTCGGCTATGCTATTAGCTCTGCCTCGCCATCCCAACGGATGGTTATTGTAAACTAGTATCTTACCTCTCTTCTTAACGTATTCTGAAAGTTTCGCTATTGCCTTAACGTTTACCATGAGTCTCCATTCGAAAATTTCCTTATACTTACGGCTATTCCTATCCCTCGTAACTGAGAGAGCGCTTCCTTTCTCTTTTAAAAATGCTTCTTTACAGTAGGAACAGAAACAAGCTCTATCCTCATCGGGCATATATCTAAAACTATCTAAGAAAACTCCTTGAACGCCGTAGTCTAATACTTCCCTAGCTTCACTTTTTACAAAATCGAGAAAAGGCGAATTTAGGCAGAGTAAAGGCCACGTAGGTTTATTCCTAGGAGCATTAGCTGGGTCGGTATCCATAGTTATTAGAGAGCCATCAGGCCTGCGCTGAGCCCACTCCGGGTGTTTAGAGTAGAGCTCGGGGTTCGTAGTATGACCTATCATCGGTACAACTGCTATTCCTCTTTTCGAAGCTTCCTCCACGAGCTCTTTGAGCAAATCTCGCTTACCCAGTTTCCCTATCTTCCTCATAATACGGCTATTGTAGAAGGCGCGGCCCCACGCGTCTCTAGCGAAAAACGCTATAGTATTAGCCCCTATTTTTTCAGCTAGCTCGACTATATCTCTACCTCTAATCTTGCCGACTCCAAAGCCTTCTTCATCTTCAAAATTGAATTGAAGTACCCGAGTATACTTAAACACCTTCCCCACCTTTAAGCAATACCTCCTCTACAGCGTAATCCTCAACTATGGCGTCCGGACCACCCATAGTTACAGTTTCCCCATTAATATTTACAATGAAACGCGCAACACCAGTCTCGGGATCTGTAAAAGCTTTAACAATTTTACCTTCTACCACGGCTTTCTTACCGCCAACTTTTCTACCCGTAAAAACTCCCCAAAGCTCAATTCCTGAATCCAGCAGTCTCTTAGCCTCTACCAGGGCCAACCGGAAAATTGTAAAACGCACTGGTAGCTTCGGCATTTCATCGGTTATAGTCTTGCTGCGGAGCCACCTGTTATAATAATCGTGTAGCAAGTAATCGATTAAAACAGGCTCCTCGACTACAAGCCCATATCCGGGCATGCTCTTCGCCCCAGTCCTCCTCTGCGCCAACACCGCTATTTTCGAATCCGCTACCACCATTAAATCGCCCGAAACAGCTCTCTTCACTTTTCTGAAGCCTTCTACATCCTCTCCACTAAAACTTATCCCTGGAATTTCGTACACTATAACGTATACCGTAACACCTCTCTCCTGGGCTTTCAACAGTAAGCCTTTAAGCTTCGAGATAAAGCTAGCATCTCCACAGACAGCTAAATCGACTTGCGCATTTTCGACAGCCCATTTAAACCTCTCCATAAGCCCCCTACTACTTTTAAAAAACCACACTCCGTGCCGCACTGGCTGAACGCGTACTTTAAGATTCTTGAAAAAATTCTTCACAGACTCCTCAATATCGCTCATTTCTTTCTCGAAAATCGATAAGAGAATATTCGGAGGCACAGCTCTATAGAGCGCTGGCTTGCCACGACTACTCTCTACTAAACCCTTAGCTAAAAGCCTGCGAAGCGTAGCATGTACTTGAGGTCTATGAGTTTCTAACCTCTCAGCAAGCTGGGTAGGCGAGAGCGGACCGTAAGCTAGTAATGTGGCGTAAACCTTGGCATCGAACCCGGTAAGATCTAAAGCTCTAAACAATCTCTGTAAAGACTCCAAAGAGACACCTCTATCCATATATATCTAAATATCGTAGTAATATTTATTAATACTTTTTTCAGAGTATATAACGG
>JALURF010000079.1 GCA_027017165.1 Thermofilaceae archaeon | reverse complement strand
GAATAAGACCGTTGAGAAGGTCATAACTTATTATAAGAGTAAGACTGTATCTTTGAAGCTAGATGGAAACTACACCCTAGAAATAAGATACGTTAGAGGACTCAAAAAACTACCATACGTACTAAAAGTATGGACACTAAGAGAACTGAGCCCTGATCTGCCCAAAATATTTCCGGAAGATGGGGAAAGAAATTGGGAAAGCGATGTCAGTATAGAAGAAGGTTATATCAGATTCTATAACTTCCATAAATATAGTGAATGGCTTAGCAGAGTTTATGTTTTACTAGAGTTTGATGAAGGTGTTGAGGGCGCTAGTGTTAGGGTTTGGGATAATTGGAAGAAGTTGGTTCCGAAGGATAGCTACGGTAGTCCTATTATTCCTATGCGTTTGAAGGGTCAGTTGTTCTTGTTCATACCCGCTTATGATTTTATTCCTTGGAGTGGCGAGGAGATGAACTTTACTTGTTGGATTGAGCCTTACAACGAGACTCATGAACAACCGTTTTGTATAGGAATTCCAAGAAAAGATACTTGCTACGGCATAGAAGAACACACACCTTTCGGGAGGGGGGATATATGCTTCAGAGTATCTCTGAAGGGTAGACTTGGAACGCCCTACAACGTAACGATACTACCGAACACGGGGCGGTTCGCCATATACATGAACATATTATACCCGGTTTTAGACCCCTCGTATGAGGTTTATGTTATGGTTTTAGAGGTTTATCCGGGAGGTGTTAGAGAGTGGATAGGAGAATCCTAGCATTTCTAATACTCCTACTGTTTATATTCTCGTCGATACCTTTAACGCCTAAAGCCTACGGGCAAAACGATAACGAAGTAAACTTCATAGGAGGAAGTAATAGAAGGGTCGAAGACGTAAATTTACGGCAATTGCCGTGGGATAAATGGCGGGACGTGGCTTTCGTTGAGGGTCAGAGCCGTCCTAAAAACGGGTATGGTTTGACTGAGTTTTCGAGTAGTAAGGGTATCATCGCGTCTATCTATCCGAGCTATAAGAAGGATGGGAAGTACGTTTGGAAGCATTTCTGGATTGTTTGGCGGGCTGTCCCGACTGATCAAATGACTAATGACTGGTTGAAGTATGAGTGGACTTTTGAACAGTATCCTAAGAAGGTTGAGTGGTGGATTGAGCGGAATGGCGCTGTTGTTAAGCCGAAAACTGGGACGGTCATAGGGTCTAAGAAATCTAATAGCGGGTCTGACAAGCTGAGCGACGACGAGTGGAAAGAGTATGGTTTAATTATTACTGATGACATACCTGCGGCTCTCAAGTTCTCCTCTAACGCGGGCGGAGACTACGACATATACTGGAAGAACGTTTTCAGCGTGAATGGAGCTAGCGTGATCAAGGTTAAGGTTATAGACGCCAGCAAAGACGGCACGGTTAGTTTAAACGTTAGAGATGATACTGTTCTAGAAGTCCAGAAGGGAACGGGCGATAGTGGTTCACAGCCTAAGGCTAAGCTCTTGGTGGAGACTAATATTGACTGGGAGGGTTTATACTATGTTAGGAAGGTTAAGAAAGATGGAGAGTTGATAAGGACGCCTGCGGTTTATCAGTCGGAGAGTAAGATTAAGACTACTCTGGAGGCTTTAGAGGAGGTTGAGATACCTGTTGAAGTGCTGGTTAGCGAGCTTTTAGCACAGACGGTTTCGTTTAGGTTTAAGAGCGGAGGGGATGTTAAAAGCTTCTACAGTCCTTATAACCACTTGTGGATTGAGAAACTGGAGATGAGCGGGACACTCTACTTCTATGCTGATGGAGAACTCGTAAAGAAGATAAAATGGTGGAATCCGAAAACAGGTTATGGTATATACGTGCCTCTGGGCGGGAAAGGTAAGAACGTTGAGATAAAGTACGTAGGCACGGGATCTGCAATCATTACCGGATTGTACAGTTTAGATGTTAGAATGGAGAAATACTACTTCGTAGAGTGGGAGATATACAACGCGAAAACTGGAGAACTGTTAAGCACTACGTCCAATCCATCTATAACAATAACCGTTTGGCCCGGACAGTATAAAAGAGCTTTAGCCGTCTACACTGGCGGCGGAACCTCTCCAAATTACTACGTAAAAGTTTTAGCGATAGATGGAAACGGCAACTCGCTAAACATAGAATTCAAACACGCAGTAAAGCCTAAATGGTATTTAGGCTTTATTTTCATTGGATCTAAATTCTCTGAGGAATTTTTTCTCTGATTTTTAAGTAGAGTTTTACGGATATTCCGAAGCCACTTGCTACTAGACTGTCGAGAACTTTAAGGGCTTCTTTGACGGTTATAATTTTTCTCGCCGCCGCGACTGTTACAACATAAAGTGTTCCATGAGCTTCTAGCCCTAAAATACGGGCAACCAGTCTAGCAACTCTATCGTCTAGAAGGACGTGGCAGGGTTTGCGGCGTAAGGCGAGCGCTAGGACTTCGGCTTCACCCTTGTGGAGCATTGGAGCATACTTCAGTATTCTTTTTACGTCCTTGCTTGGGGCCTCTTCTACCCTTATAGAGCCTTCTTCAATAGCCGCCTTGACGAGCTCGGCGTCTCTAAAACCCTTTTCAAGCCCTGTCACTACTACTTCTCCATAGACTGCTTCTGGGATTATAATCTCCTTGTATACCTCGAAGAGAAGGCGTAGAGCTTTAGCCTTGGCGAGGTATATGAGCGGCGTAGAGTTAGCTACTGCCCTCACTCAGCGCCGCCCTCAAATCTTCCTCCAGTTCCTTCAAACTGTATTGGAGCTCGACTCCTCGTTTTTCCATTTCCTCGATTATCTCCCAGAGGCTCAAACCCGCAAGTTCGGCGGCCTTCCACAATGTGACCTTACCCTCCGAGTAGAGTTTTAGAGCTATTTTAACTCTTCTCTCTCTAACTCCGCTCACTAATATATCTCTCACAATCTCAGCCCTATCTCTCCCCTCAAGCTTAGCGAGCTCCTCAAGCCACTCCCTAACCTCTTTGGGAACCCTGACGGAGAGAACCTCCACCACTTACACCTCGTATACAAATGTATACACAGAATATAAACTTTCCCTCTCTTTCTCTCATCTCCATCGCTAGTTTCTGGGAGAGATTCGAGAAATGACGGAAGAATAGAAAATTGATTGCGAGTTAGAGGATAGGTTGGGGTAGTATGCTCGTCTTAGGGGGCTTAACTCTGAGCAGTACTGTAGAAAGGTTACTTGAGAAGAGTATTTGAAAAATAATTTAATGAAAGAAGGTTTTTGTTTTGTGAGCGGAATGGGTTATTGAAGTAGATTCTTAGAGAGCTTTAAAAGTTAGGAGGAAGAAGATTATTGTGAAGAACGAGAATAAAGGAGAGGTATATAGGGAGTTGTGGAGTAGGTGTTAAGTTTTGTGCGTGATAATCCTTGGGTTGAAGTTTTGGTAAATAGGCGGTGAGGGGGTTGTCCGTTTTGGTAATTTCGGATTTGCATTTAGATGATGATCCTGTGGGGAGGGTTGTGCGGCTTTCTAATCTTGTTGTAGAGTATGATCCTGAGTTTGTAATTAGTCTGGGGGATTTGGGCGTTGAGTTTGATTATGGTTTATTTGTGAGGGAGGTTTTAGGTAGGAGTGTGTTTCGTTGGATTTATGGAAATCATGATAACGTGGTGTGGATGCAAAATCAATACAACTTCGACAGGAGTCGGGTATTACTGGAGGATGGAGGGATTCTCGAAGTTGAAGATTTAAGATTGGGGTTTATAAACGAGGTCATTTCAGTCCGGAGGAGGAGTAGAAAGGGTGTACCTCGGAAGTTTCCGGAGGAATTCCGGATGATTGCTCGGAAACTGGCCGGGAAGATTGACGTGTTATGTATGCACGAATTTCCGGTTCTGGATGAGCTTATGGATCGATTTGTTATGCATACTCCCGCTTATACTGCTCGTGAATCTGTCCAACTCGCCCATCCTAAACTAGTTCTTTGTGGACACATACACTATAGAAAGATTGAACCTAAACTGTATCACATAGGAATAATCAGGGAAATAGTGGTAGATTCTACCGCTGGGTACTACGTCTTGCTGGACGTAAATGAAGAAGAGATTAAATTGATGAAAAACGGAGAAGAGGTATTTAGGTTGATATTGTAGATGTCAGGTATTGTATTTTTAAAGGCTTTGGAATTAGCTTTCTCCTATAATTATCAGCGTTATTAAGGGAGAATTTTTATTCCTGCTTTTTTAGCTTTAGAGCGGAGTTTTTTATCGTAAGTTGCTAAGACTTTAAATTTTTCTCCTACTGCTAGAATAATCATGTCGTTGAACATTGATGGGGAAAGCCCTTTGTTTAATTCAAGGG
>JALURF010000078.1:6392-12681 GCA_027017165.1 Thermofilaceae archaeon | reverse complement strand
TTTCGAGTGGATTTAAATGCTGAAGTTTGCTTAATAGACTCTTTTTCGTTTTCTTTGAGGGAAGCTTTCACGTATTTAGGTAGATCGATAAGTGTTTTATCATCATATACAACTTTTACTATTCCCTCTCTTTCTAAATCCTCTATTATAGCGATAAGAGTTAGTGTTCCTATTGAATACTCTTTAATCCACTCAATTAACCTATCTCTAGAAAGCTTCTTTTCCTTTAAAACAGTATTTTTAAATTTTTCCTTTAATTCTTCGTATACTTCTTTCATGTCGATCAAGGCCCTTTTTCTTGGTATATTAGATTCAATCTGAATTTATAACCGTAGCGATGCCAATAGGGCTATAGTATATCGCTAACTATTCGTGCCACAACTAAGAAAAACGCGGCTAGAAGAATTACGACTAAGTGATTAGTAAAAAAGTTATAAAGAGAATCTAGCTGGGTTAACAGCAGATTCTCATCGATATTAGTCTCAGTAACATTTAGCTTCGCGAGATCAAAGAGATAGTTCGTCAAATTCACTAACGATAAATTCCCAATTTGACTCGCCACATATTGCTTAGCGAAATCCATGATAATCGGAATTAACATTATAAGAGCTACTATAACTAAGATAATTTTAATTAGAGACTTCATAAGTTCGATAATACAGTTCATTAAAGGATAAAAGGATAAGAAATGGCTGAAAAATCCGTCATCGAAACCCTTCACCCGCGATTAAAAAGAATAATCAAGAAGTACGGCTATCACGTATTAACTCCAGTTCAGGAAAGGGCAATACCACGAATAATGAGCGGGGTTCATGTTCTAATTTCTGCGCCGACCGGAACTGGAAAAACCGAAGCTGCTCTATTCCCCATATACAGCGAGTTATTACACGAGAAAGAGGCGAAGGGCGTTAGAGTGCTATACATAACGCCATTGCGCGCGCTTAACCGAGACATCTATAGGCGTATGGCGGCTATAGCCTCGGAGCTCGGGATAAGTGTTGCTATAAGGCATGGCGACACTCCTAAGAGACAACGTTATCTGATAAGTCTACAGCCTCCACTAATGCTAATAACTACTCCTGAAACGCTCCAATTTTTATTAGTAGGTAAAAGAATTAGAGAATCTTTAAAAAATGTAAAATGGGTCGTAATAGATGAGGTTCACGAATTAATAGATAGTAAAAGAGGAGTTCAGCTCTTTACAGCCCTTGAAAGATTACATGAAATAAGCAATCACAGGATTCAGAGAATAGCTTTATCAGCTACTGTAGGAGACCTTGATTATACCGCTAGAATAGTTTCGGGCGGTAAGAGAGTAGAAATTATAGAGGTGCGGTCCGAAAAGAAAATTAGTATTGATATAAGGTACATTAAATCTCGCGAAGATAAACAGTTTAAAAAATGTGTAGAACTTATTTCTCGAGTAGTCGATGCTCATAGAAACATACTTATCTTTACAAATACCAGAGATATGGCTGAGGCACTCGCCGCCGAGTTAATAAATCTAGGGAGAAACGATATTGCAGTTCACCACGGATCACTATCTAGGGAAGAACGATTAAAAACAGAGAGTGATTTTAAGAATGGTCGAATTAAAACAGTCGTATGTACTTCATCGCTTGAACTGGGAATTGATATAGGCACGGTTGATCTGGTGATTCAATATGGCTCTCCCAGACAAGCTGTAAGGCTGGCTCAACGAGTAGGAAGATCCGGGCATAGGGAAGGAGAGTTATCAAAGGGGTTAATACTCATTAACAACAAGGATGATCTTTTAGAATCTATAGTTTTAGTCCGCCGTGCCTTAAGCAAGAACTATGAAAAACCTAGAATACACCTGTATGCGCTAGATGTTTTAGCCCATCAAATAGTCGGAATGGCTTTGGAAAGATATCCTTCAATAGAAAAAATCTATCAAGTAGTTACTAGGTCTATTTACTATAAAGACTTACCTTACAGGAAATTCAAAGAAGTAGTAGATTTCTTGGAAAAAATTGCCCTTGTAAAAGTGAAGAATTCGAAAATCATACCTAGGCGTCGGGCGTATTCCTACTACTTCGAAGCTGCATCGACGATACCAGATGTAGAAAAACTCGAAGTGATAGATATAGCCTCTAATAGACCGATAGGCGTACTTGACGGGGATTTCGTAGCGGCTAACTGCGAGGTGGGGATGTCCTTTATACTCGCTGGTAGAGTTTGGACTATAGACCGAATAGACTACGATTTGGGGAAAGTGTATGTTCACCCATCTTCTGATATAGTTGGCGCTATTCCAGCCTGGATGGGAGAAGAAATACCGGTAGAGTACAAGGTAGCTAGAGAAGTGGGCTCGTTGAGGAGGAGGCTGGCAAGGAGTCTTATACCTAAAGAATACAAGATAGGTAAAGAGGTTTTCTTGAAAGCTAAAGAGTATATTGACAAGCAATTGAAGTATGTGGGTATTGTACCAGACGATAAAACAATTTACGTGGAAAAGGGGGAGAAAGTAGCTGTTATAAATGCGTGTCTAGGAACTAGGGCTAACTATACCCTAGGACTTCTAATAGCCTATCGGCTTTCTAGACGTACGGGAAAATCTATTCTCTTTTACGTAGATCCCTATAGGATAGTTCTAACATTTCCCGCCAGTATTAGAGGAGCGGATATACTAGATGTTCTATATGAAAATGATATAGATGAGGTGAAGGAAACGATAATTGACGCTATAAAGAAAACAGAGCTTTACCGATGGAGACTTCTACACGTCTTAAAAAGAATTGGCGTAGTAGAAAAAGGCGCCAAGATTAGGCTTAAGGGGAATGTTCAGAAAATCTTTGAAGGAAGCATAGCAGAGGAAGAGACGTTAAGAGAGATTCTCACCGATAAACTAGACCTAAGTACAGTTATTAAAATACTCGAGATGATTAAACGAGGATTAGTTAAAATTGAATATAGAGACGTGGGCATGGACAATTTTTCGCCGATATCTTTGCCCATAATCGAGAGATATTATTTCAAAGGAGCTACGTTACCTCTCCCGCCTACGAAGGCCATACTGGATATTGTTAAAAATAGAATTTTTAACACGCGTGTAGAGTTAGTCTGTCTTCACTGCATGAACTGGAGCACGATTCTTAAAGTAAAGAGTATCGATGAGAAGTTTAAATGTCCGCGTTGTGGCGCGCGGATGATAGCCATTACACGACCTGCAGAGGGCGTTAACAAGCTAAAGCTCTTCAGAAAGTGGATTTATCGATTACCTTTATCGGAAGAGGAAAAGAAGTTAGCAGAGGAAATGGCAAAAAGCGCAAGACTGTACCTGACATACGGGAGAAAAGCGGTTATAGCGCTTGCTGGCCGTGGAGTAGGACCAAGCACGGCTATAAGGATATTAAACAGAGCGAAGACGGAGGATGAGTTAATAGAACTCATACTTGAGGCTGAGAAGACTTATATTAGAACGCGGATTTTCTGGAGTTAAACCGTCAAAAATTTAATAAAGCTAAGTAACCAATAGGTGAGAGGGAAGTACATGCGTAGGGCTTTCACTTACTTGCTAAGCATAATAGCGATGATATTTTTCTCCTATATAACAACATACTACCAAGAGTACGCGTCGATGATTTTCCTAGGGTATTTCGTGTTGATGATGGCCATAATGATGATAGCGGCTGGGAAAAGCGCATCAAAAGTTTTAAAAGACATAAATTATATTCAGGAAAGCGAAAAAATATTAGAAGTCAGCAGCGAAACCGTTCGGAAACTTAAAGAAAAAGACTACTTGGTCTTTGAAGAAGAGAAAACTCAATATCTAGCTAGCTTACTCACGCTTATCCCGATGATCCTTATTATGGCGATCTTCTTGATTAAATGGATACGAGACGCTCTTCTCCAAAGCGTCCGCTCAATCGTAGTAGGTTTTGTTCCAGACGAACAATTAGCAACTTTCGCATCATGGCTAATGTTTTACTCGCTTTTCTTCTTAATAGCTCAAGGATCATACCTATTTACTCGCATATATTTCAAAATGAAGAAAATAACTCCGTTAACAGTAGCATCAACGTACACTATTAGGGAAAAAGGCTTAATAATCGATAATAGATTACCTCTAAAATTCCCTCTAAGAAATGCTAAAATATCCATTAATACCAAAAGAAAATTCGTCGAAATAGAATTAAGAGGAGTTCCAAGCCCCAGTATGCCAACTCAGCAAACATCTAGGATTAGATTATACGCTTCTAATCCTAAGGAAATCTACAAAATTTTAAAAGATAAAATTACAGAGTTATCCGAACAGAGCGGATAAGCCCTCAGCGATCTCTTCTTCCTCCTCTTCTTTAGCTTCTTCCTTCTTCTCTTCTTCTTCCTCCTTCTTCTCCTCTGCTGGTGGAGCCTCCGCTGGGGCCACAGGAGCTACAGTCGCAGGTACAGCCGCACTCTTTATGGCTTCATCTATATCGATCTCATTTAAAGCCGCTACAAGAGCCTTTACTCTAGCCTCATCAACTTCTACGCCAGCAGCCTCCAGTACCTTCTTTACATTTTCTTCGTTTACCGGTTTTCCTGCATAGTGGAGTAGCAGACTCGCATATACATACTCCATTCTACCCACCTCTTAAACCACCTTAACTTCATAGAGGGAATATATAAACATAATGTAGCAAGATTGGCTTATGAATTGTTTTACATCTTAAAATTTGCTAAGAGTAATATCTGAAGGTATGAAACTCAAAATTTAAATCGTGCTACATCTACGCTGTATACATAGTATCTCGTTTATTATTAGTGGTAATGGATTCTCCAAGCTTTTCAATATCATACTTACGTCGCGCCTATATGCTTCCGCGTTTTCTATAATATCGACTACTTGTTGAGCACTTTTATTAGTGGTATATGGTACATGAAATATTGGGAAGCCTTTCTCTTCCAGAAAATAAACAGTCTCTACTTTGCGAGGAAATAGCGTTATTGAAGGTACCCCTTGTAAAGCACTTTCCACCGCTATGGTGGAACCTCCACTTATAACCGCTTTAGCATAGGCTTCTATTGATTGAAGCTCAACACTCTTTCTGGGTATTAAAACCCTATTACCGTATCTGTATTTTACAAGATGTAGTTGATCTTCATATCTGGGGAAGAAAATAACTTTAAGCTTTAGCTTATAAACGATCTGGTCGAGTAATTTAACGAGAAAAGTTGGCTCAGAATACTGTCTGGCATAACTATCATAGTATGAAGCTTTTTTCTCTTCCGATCTAATGACCACATATTCATATTCTTTTAATCTCATCTTGCTTAAGATAGTTTTATCAGGTTTAAATTCGGATATCCAGGCAATTTCAAAAACTCCATCAAAAAATTCGAAGTTATCTATTTGATATCCTGCTTTGAGCCATGAACTCCTCGTGCAAAGAGGGGCTATTATTTTTTCAGCTAGAGGAATAGTAAGCTTGTTAACAGGAATTGAGTGAGGGGTGTCTGTGAGTAATAGTATAGGTATTTTTAAACCATAAGCGACTCGTGTGGATGACGGAGAGGTAAACGATACATGAATATCTGGCTTTCGCTCTGCTATTAACTCAAACAACTTGATTTGTCGTTCGAGATCGCTTTTAAGTTTTCCCTCTAGAGTTTCTCCTCCGTATTCGCCCACTACAACGGCCGGTATATTATAAAGGTCAAAAATACCGATGGTATAGTCGTATTTCCGTGTTGTAATTAGAACATTATGCCCTTTACTGATAAGAATTTTGGCAATTTTAGACATGAGTAATGCTTGTTTTGCAGTAAGGGCGTCGAGCCATACTAACACTGGATCACCGACTAGAAATCATATTCCTCTTCATCTTCCCCAGATGAACCAAAACTTGAGGTATTCATACTGCTAGGATAATCGGTCCTAGGAGGCGGGGGGAGTTCAGCTGACGTTTTCGAATACTTTTCTATCTCTTCTATCCTTTTCGAGAAATAAAATGTCAAAGCACTTAAAACTAGCAATACAACAGTAGCTACCACTCCCACTCCAATAAATACTGGTCTAGCCGAGTCGGGAGCGATCCAAGGATAGCCGCCTATAATTACTCCTCCTATGCTGGGTATAGGAGTCCAGTAAAGTATTATCGCGATAATTGTGGCTATTATCGCTATTAAAGAGCTTCTCCTCAAGCAGGACACCTCTCGCTGATACCTTCATTAACTTGATATTTTAGTCTATCGCATCCTCTTCTCTCTTTTACTTCTAACTTTTTTGATGATTTCTCCTATCATTTTCTCTATTATTTCCGCATCTCTTTTAGCGATTCTACTC
>JALURF010000078.1:0-6382 GCA_027017165.1 Thermofilaceae archaeon | reverse complement strand
ATCAGTTATCAAATACACGGGGGTGTATACGCCGCCTAGGTGTTCTACAAAATATATTCTCTTAAGATAGCCCTTCTCGACCAATTTTTCCAATCTTTCTCTTATTTCGTATGAAAATTTCCTATCTTCCCAAAAATCGAACTTAACACTCAACCCATTCTTAGATAGATAATAAAATATTTTATGAATAGTCGATTCACGTACAGCCCTTATTCCATGATTTTTTAAAATTTTGAAAACATATACAATGCGCGCATCCTTAGCGTCAATTTTCAGCGCCAACGGTATCACCAGAACTTCTAGTATCGGTAAAAGCCACAAGTTAATATTTTAATCCCCTTTTAAAGTTTTCTAGAGTTGTGAAATGCGGGATTTGCGAAAAAGAGTCTAAAACAGTTAACGTGTGTAAGATATGTGGCAGGATAGTATGCTCGCTAGACTATGATGAAAATGAGAGGATATGTCTTGCGTGTAGTGCAACGCTATGTGAGATTTGTGGAGATTTTTTATCTATAGGTTATTGTAAAGAATGTGAGAGGCTTATATGTGAGGATTGTTCAATGAAAATCGGAGCCGAATATATATGTAAAGATTGTATGAGGTATAGCGATGAAAAACGTTAAAATAATTGTAGATTCGAGGGAAGCTGCCTTTGCTCGTCAAATTTTGAAAATACTTAGAGAGCTTAGAGCCGAGATTGAGATTAAAAAACTGGAAGTAGGAGACTACGTCTTATCGGAAGATGTCGCTGTTGAAAGAAAAACAGTTGTGGATTTCGTCGAAACGCTTACACGACGTAATTTATTCGAGCAGATTTATGCTTTAAAAGAAGCTTATACGAGGCCAATATTAGTTCTAGAAGGGTATCTTGGTATAATAAGGAAGTTTTCCAAGATAAATATCAACAGCGTATTGGGGGCTCTGGCTGCCTTGGCAAGAAACGGTATATCTGTAATTCCGACGATCGATGCTAAGTCTACAGCATCGCTGTTGTACTTTATAGCGCGACAGGAGCAAATTGGAGAATCGCGACAGATTACGGTGCGCCCAGTTAAAAAAATAGTTACAGTACAGGAGCAACAGATATTCTTCCTAGCGGGATTACCTCTCATAGGTAGGAGCAAGGCTATAAGTATTTTAAAGAAATTTGGAACGCCTTTAAATGCTCTAAATAATTACCGGTTGTGGAGTAAAAGGATTAGCGGAATAGGAGAAAACACTATTAAAAAAATAGAACAAGTCCTTACTTCAAAATTTGAAGAAGAGGATGAATTTATTGAATTTTAACTATATATGTACTCCTAAAGAAGGAGGGCTCTTTAATCACTTGTATATTGTTATAATCTGTTCGCTGTAGGTTTAATTCGATCCCTTCTTCGTGACGGCGAATTTTGCGTAATTCTCTTTTTAACACTATTAAAAGATAGTTAATAGTTTCCCTCAATTTTTCCCCCTTTTCCTCTAATACATCCGATTTTTCTTCAAATATTCGCGATAGGATACGTGCTTCATATATCCTCAGTATGAATGAGAGATTTGTCATGGTAAAAACGGCGACAAACGTATAAAAGAATGGTAAAACCTCTTCTCTAAAAGCAAAATAAAAGCCGAGTATAAGCGCGCCTATACTGGCGTATGAGAGAAGACTGGCTATCTGATGGATATTTACAAGTTTCCTATAACTGGGGTGATGTTTAGGGATATCTATAATATCTTTTAAATCACGGGCCAGTACTTTCCATTTATATGGAGGTTTTTTCAGCTTTAACGAGTTATACAACTCCTCAAGTTTGGATAAGCTTTTTCTAGGAGTTCCCGCCCGGAAACTATCCAAGCCCTCTATGAGCTCTATTATCATTTTTATTCTCTTTTCTATAAGCCGGTAAGTGCTCATAGAATCACCTACTAGAAGAATCTCTCTAAACCAATTTTTTCCTTCTTCCCGCTCACTTCCTTTATTTGATTTTTTATCTTACCAAAATCCTCTTTTAAAACTTCTAAAAGTCTAGGATTATACAAAGCGGCAGCGGGGTGTAGAGTTGGGATTAACTTTACGTCTAGGCTATCTATTTTAATGCTATAAATTCTTCCATGAATTTTTAGTATTGAACGAAAACTGTACCCATTTTTCTCAAGCAAATACTTAGTGCTATGTCTGCCTAAAGTCACTATAATTCGCGGAGTTATACACTTAATTTGCCTATCCAAGTAGGGTGAACACGCGTCTATTTCATCAGGTTTGGGATCTCTATTATTCGGAGGCCTACATTTTACGACGTTAGTTATATAAACATCTTCTCTTTTCAACCCTATCTGCTCTATAAGGCTAGTAAGTAAACGGCCGGCCGCGCCTACGAATGGGCGTCCTTCAATATCTTCATTCCTACCGGGAGCTTCTCCTATAAACATTATGATCGCTTTTGGATTACCTTCACCGGGAACTGCGTTTTTACGGTTAGCGTGAAGGGGGCATTTGGTACATGCCTTAATTTCTTTTTCTAACTCAGCAAGTACTTGGCAATTCCTCACTAACACTACCCCTCGATACTAGTATGCACGCACTATCCTTTTCCGCGATAACTCTTATGTAATCACCATTTTTAACTATATCGAATATATTCTTTGCTGGCTTATCTACAAGAGGTATACTGGCTAGAATACATCCTATTATTATTATTGGCTCGCTCTCGAGATTCACTATGGCTCTTGGCGCTACATTATTCTTTGCAAGAGCTAAAATTACATAAGATCCCACGGTACTCCCCTTACCGTAAGGAAATATGAGAATTTTATTCGCGATGGATACTCCCTCTAATGGATGCCCTTTCTCTCTAATAATTCCTGTTTCAGGATCTACACCACCGTAAAAAGATATAGGATTTTCTGAAACTAGAGCTTCTCCTTCTGCTCGTCCCTCCACAATTGTGCGAGCCTTAATTTTCATGTTAACCACCAGAAGCAATCTTCAATATCTCCTCACGATCCAAAAGGACTACCTCATATCCCTGAGCTGTTAGGTAATAAGCTGCCTTAGCCGAGTCCAAAGCTAGCCGCCTAACGCCCATCCTGCCGATATCCGAAACGACCATACAAGTATCCGCATATACTTCAATACCTTTACTCTCCAATCTATTCACAATATTAGTGTGCTCTTCGATAACTCTTCTAGCCGTGAACAAAATCAATCTCTCTTTTACTTTTTTGTTATGGAGGAAGTTATATATTTCCTTCAACTCTCTTGCTGAAAGATGCGGACATCCTAAAAAGAAAGCATCCACCTTCGTCAAATTTTTCGAAATTTTAGAGCGCGAATCTTCTATTTCATCTTCAGTTATCTCTATCTTCTCTAACTCTGTTTTTTTAATTCTTTTCCAGAACCTTTTAAGATCGGGTGAAACGTCCTCCAGCAACACAAGCCCTATAGAGCTCGACGCCCCTACAGCTGCCAGGAAAAGCTTTATCTCGCTCATTTTTCTGAAAATAAAATCTTCAATATATGGCACGCCCTTTTTAACGATAAATCCTAGGGTATAGCCAAGTAGTGCAGGAGATAACGCTTTTCCATCCTTTGGAAAACGTACTAATACTTCGGGTAACCTATTCTCATCCAAGTGGAGCCCAGTATAAGGAGCACGCCCAATAATAGCCTCGAAAATGGCCAAAGGACCCCCCTCCCGGTTTGTTCGCGCTCCTATAATGCTATTCGCGTAGAGCACGGCATTACTTTCACTCCACGCGATATGTTGTCCATAACTTAACCTTTTTGCTTCATATGGTGTACAAGAGAGTAACGGTTTTGCGCCAATTTTAATTAATCTATCTATAACTTCTCTCTGTTTATCTAAAAACTTTTTATCAACATTCATTTTCCCCCATTTCTTAAGATCGAATCCCGCTGGATTGATAGTAGTTGGAACGGCGAATTTTGCTTCTTTCTCTATCAACATCTTCAAGAAATCAAGACCTGATTCTCCGATATTTTTAAACGAAATCCCGGAAATATGGGCATCTTCGATCGGCACTAATCGTTCAGCTCCTAAGGCGTCGCCTATTTTAACAACTATTCTAGCCGCTAGTTGAACGGCCTCTCCCATTTCACCATTAAGCATTTTCTCTTCTATCTTAGTAAGGAACACATTATCGTAAAATCGAGACTGGCTAATATCACTTGCTCTATATCCGGGGCGCTGTACGAAAAACATAAAAGCGTATCGTACGTGATAGAATACAGTGTTATACTATGCCTAAAAAATCGAAGAAAGTTGTGAAGGAGATTCCTCCGGAAGATGAATACGAGGAGATGTTTGAGCAGCTTGAAGAAAAAACCGAAGAAGCCGTGGAATACGAGCTTGAAGACATAAGTGGGGTTGGGAGGATAACGGCAGAGAAACTCAGGAATGCTGGCTATTATTCTATTAAGGACATCGCCTATGCATCCGCTCACGAGTTAGCTGCCATAATCGGCTCCGAGGATAGAGCTAGAAACATAGTGATGGAGGCTCAGAAGCTACTTGGCCGCGGTCGATATTTCATAACGGCTAAAGAATACTACGAAGAGCGCAAAAATATATCGTACATAAGCACAGGCGTAAGGGCTTTAGACGAGCTTCTAGAAGGAGGTATAGAGACGAAGGCTATAACAGAATTTATCGGAGAATTCGGTGCAGGTAAGACTCAGCTAGCGCATCAATTAAGCGTAATGGTACAACTGCCAAAAGAAAAGGGTGGACTAAATGCTAAAGCATTATACTTGGATACGGAGGGCACGTTTAGGCCAGAGCGTATAATTCAGATAGCTAAGTATCGGGGAGTAGATCCGGAAACTGCGCTAGAGAATATAATTTACGCGCGGGTCTATAATTCAGATCATCAAATGTTGCTTGTTGATAAGGCTAAACGAATAGTAGAAAAAGAGAATATACGTCTAGTAGTTGTTGATAGCTTGGTAACCCATTTTAGAGCTGAATATCCTGGTCGAGAAAACCTGGCTATGAGACAGCAAAAGTTAAATAAACATTTAAGCCAGTTAATGCGCCTAGCAAGTCTCTATGACGTGGCAGTTGTGGTCACAAACCATGTATTAGCGAGTCCTGACGTATTTTTTGGAAATCCGCTAAAACCAGTTGGAGGACATGTCGTAGCTCATGGATGCACATATAGAATATGGATTAAAAAGAGTAGAGAGGGCAAAAGAATAGCTAGAATTATAGACTCACCTAAACATGCTGAGAAAGAAACTGTATTTATGATAACCGAGGAAGGCGTTGTAGATATTTAAAAATACTGCAGGGCGTTAAATGATAGAATATAGACTTGTGGAACCTAAAATAATAGCTTATCGCAAATTATTGCACATAGTATTCTGCATAGGATTGTTGCTTCCATATCTTCCTATCTCAGACAATATTTTTTTGAAAAACAATCTTTCACCATCTGTATACTATTCTATTCTTGCAGCTATAGCAACAACTATAAACGCTATTCAGATAAAGAGGCCGCTGATACGTATAGAACTTAAAAACATGCTTCAAGAGAAGCGCAGAAAAATAATAGAAGATTTATTAAAAATACTGCCAGCGGATGAATCGTTAATCTCTAAATCTCTGGAGTACGAAGAGAAAATCAGGAAATTAGAGGATCATTTTAACGATTACATAGATAGGATGGAAAGAAGCTATGAAAGAATAGGAGGATATATAGGAATAACGCATGGAGTAGTAGGAGTTTTAATATCAAATGTTCTTTTCGAAAATTACGTAGTATACGGCATTCTAGCTTTAATGATAGTGGATCCAACCGCTGCGGTATTCGGCGCTACACTAGGGAGACATCCTATACCCAAAACTAATGGGACAATAGAAGGGTCCATAGCGGCGTTTATTTTGTTTTTTCTCTTATCATTACTTCTCAGTATAGACTTGCCATCTGCTTTTATGTTATCTTTAACGGCTACACTAGCTGAGCTTTTATCAGTAGAGGATAATTTGGTAATACCACTAGCGACGTCTGCGGCAGCTTACATTCTCCAGTTGTAGACTCGTGTTTAAGCGAAATAGATAAAACGGAGTGTCAGTTACCCCAGGAATCTTCATCAGTCAGTCGGCATAACTTTCCTCATTCATTTGATTTATCAACCTCAATTAAATTAATTTTACTGAGAAATATGTCGAAGTCCAAGACGAGAGGATATTACGTAGAGAGAAAGCTGGTCCAGCTGCTTTCTAAAAAAGAGGGTAACTATGTTTTTAGGATACCAGTCAGTGGTAGTAGAGCGCCTGTTAAATCGGATGTAGCCTTTCCCGATGTTTTTCTGGTTAATAATAAAGAGGATAGAATAGTTGCATTTGAAGTGAAGGGAACTTCGAGGAAAAAGATAAAAGTG
>JALURF010000077.1 GCA_027017165.1 Thermofilaceae archaeon | reverse complement strand
TCTCTTTTCTAGCTCCTCTCTAGACGCTCTGATTTTAGCGGGTAGAATTCTCTTCTTGTGCATTTCTACCCGTTTCGTAAGTTCGTTGTAAGCTGCTTCTAGCGCTTCGAGCTTACTATTTATCTCATTAATGGAGCTGTGAAGTTCTTCAAGTCTCGGCTCAACTTCTTCTTGGGATAACAGGCCTACATCTACTTTAATTTTAAGCTCATTTATCTCCTCGTTGAGTCGTTTTATTAATCCTGATAGTTTAGATATCTTCTCCATGAGGACAACTTTATCTCTCTCCCATTGGTGAAGAATGTCTAGTCCATTTTTCTCGTATTCCTCCCAGAGTTGATCAAGTCTAGTAAGATGTGTTTTATACTCTTCAAAAATCCTTTTCTCCTCATCCGATAACCTGTCAACTAGCTCGGCTACCATATACTTCAACTCATCATCAATTTTTCTAGTCTCTTTATCTCGTATTCGATCTCACTCTTTATCTTTTCATATGTATTTTTATCTATTTTACCCTGATTGTATAATTCTTCTAGTTTCATAAGGCTTATCTTTAATTTCCCTATATCGGGTTTCGCAACGGTGACTTTTAGCCTCTGATAGTGCTGGTCTATCCGATTTTCAATCGTGTCTAGGTACTCGATAATTTGTATTCTAATATTCTCGTATTTCTTAAACCCATTCTCCAATTTTTCTTTAATTTCTCGAAAACTTTCTTCATCGAGTAATCCCATTTCATGTTTTAATTCGACTTCTTTAATCTCTTCGGTATATGTTCGAAGAGTAGAGTCTATGCTTGCTAAAATTCTGAGAGCTTCATTCCTCAGGCTATCCCACAGTTCAAGAAGTCTATTTGCGGAAGATTCGTAGGCAATCCATCGGGAATCAACTTCATCTATTTCCTTTAGAATATCCTCAAACTTGTTAATGAGTTCCCTCTCCTCCTCTACCTTCTCAACTATAGGTCTCTCGACGACTTCTACTACCTCCTCAGCAGGTTGTGCTGGTTCTTCAATTATTTCTACCTCCTTAGCCTCGGGAGGTGGGGGTGTACTGGAGAATATGGGACATTCAGTATAATTGGATAAACAAGGCATGAAGACAGGATCGACTTCATGTTGAGCACGACTACAGATAAACTTTCCCTCTTTATCCCGGTATAATGAAGGACAAACGGCGCTCAACGCAATCCCCAAATATATTACTGTAAGAGAAGAGTACAGGCATGATAATAAATGTAATCTTCAAAGTATACTATTGTTAGAAGAAGAAACACTTATATTACCGTCCCATTTTCTACATTGAAACACCTCATTCACTAGATAGGTGTCGACATGCGCGAAATAACCGCATATATACTCGCAGTAACTAGAACCGGTCGTGAATATGATGTAGCTGAGGAATTATCTAAACTAGAAGGAGTTCAGGAGGTTACTATAACTTATGGTACATGGGATATCGTCATAAAAGTTGAAGTAAAGAGCATGTCGGAGTTAGACAAGCTGGTTACAACAATTAGGAGAATTGAAGGTATTCTTCGAACTGAGACGCTGATTGGCGTTTAGGATTTTATAAAACCGTAGCCTATCAACCTCCATCTGCCTTCTACTTGTCTACTAATGGCCACTCGAGCACCTTCATAAGCCGCTATGGGTATTTTAAGCTTAATTTCTGCCTCGTCTTTCCCCACATGCGTAACCGCCCCTATGGAAACCGCTGTTCCAACATTTATGACCAAAGCTTCACCCTTTCTAATAGGTTCTACTTTTTTCATCTCTCGAGTACCGACGACCCTCTCTAACAAGCGCACTTCAAGTAGAAGTTCGTCTCTAACAGGGGGTAGTGTGCCGGGTTTTCCGACTACGTTGCCTATTAGAGCATCAGATTTTGTTAAGCTTGGATCCAGCTTCGTCCCTATACCTATTAGTCCGCCGGGATACGCCTCTTCTAACTCAAATCTTCCAGATCTTAAGCTCACTATCTCAGTAAATAGAGGTTCATACCTCACTTTACCTCTTTCCTCTATCCGCGCACCCGGTCTTATCTCTATTTCGTCTCCTATCTTAAATTTACCTTGCATTATAGTTCCGCCTAGAACTCCTCCCTTCAATTTCTCGACAGGAGTACCGGGAAGATTCACATCAAAGGATCTAGCCACAAGCATTAAAGGATGCTTCGCTGGATCGCGTTGAGGATTCGGCATTAATTCCTCCATAGCCCATATTATCACGTCTAAGTTTACTCCGTGTAAAGCCGATGAAGGTATTATAGGGGCTCCTTCAGCCCACGTGCCTTCTATGAATTTTAAGATTTGCTCGTAGTTTTTCTTAGCTTCATCTTTAGATACAATATCTATCTTATTTTGCACGAAAATTATCTTCCTAGCACCGATAATCGTTAACGCCATAAAATGTTCCCGCGTCTGAGGCTGTGGACACGGCTGAGAAGCATCAATAACAAATATTACTCCATCCATTAACGCCGCTCCGGCCAACATAACAGCCATCAACATCTCGTGGCCCGGTACATCGACAAATGATACTCGCCTTATATACTCCAGCTTGCTGCCGCAGTACTTACAGGTGAGGTTTGAGGGGGCAGTATTCTCGGTATAGTAAGCCTGCGGCGGAGAGCAGTTAGGGCATTTATATATGGCTGTGTCGGCGTAACCAAGTTTAAGGGTAATCCCCCGTTTAAGTTCTTCAGAATGTCTGGCAGCCCAAATACCTGTAAGCGCCTCCACTAACGTTGTTTTTCCGTGATCAACGTGTCCCGCCGTTCCTATATTTATAAGTGGTTGCATGACCTTCAAGTTCCGGTCCCTCAACCGCTACCCGTATCTTCGGGATATTCTATTACCATATTTATCTGGACTATTTCATCAGTTATGGTATTCCCTCTTACTAATTTGCGTTTTCTCACACCTTTCTTCTCAGGGTGAAAACCGGGAGGCCCTGAAAGAAGTAAGCGTCGCTTAGCCCCACCGGGTAAGAATGGCAACATAGGTTCCCCGGCTTTACCGGATCCCCCAGTAATCCTTAGCTTTAATCCCGGCTTTCCCACTATAGCTCCATCTATGACATCCCCTATTTTGCGTCCTATTAGCCGCATAGCCATATCTCCTTTCACTTCCACTGTTTCAGCCTTTCCCGTTTTAGGATCTGACACTACTACCTTAAATTCTGGCAACTTGGACACCTCTCTCGCAACTCATCAATAAATAACAGATATTTATTACTGTTGCCGGCAGACCACTGGAAGTCTTTCCAAGTTGATCAGATTACCGGAGTGATTATCTGATTGCGCTAACTTTAAATAGTCTGTGTTTTTGGAAGAGATGGGGCAACGTCTATGGGTTACTATAAGTATGTGGCAAAGATATGGAAGAGACCCGATAGTGGGGAGTTTAGAGAGGTCTATAAAAGAAGATTGATACTATGGAGACGGCAGCCGACAATAGTAAGAGTGGAAAAGCCTACACGTATAAATAGAGCACGTGCTCTAGGCTATAAAGCGAAGCAGGGGTTTGTAGTAGTACGGGTTAGAGTGAGAAAAGGCGGTTTAAACAGACCTAGACCTAGATCGGGAAGAAGACCGAAGCGAATGGGCGTTTATGGCTACTCTCCTCATAAGAGCGCTCAATTAATAGCAGAGGAGAGAGCTCAGCGTAAATACCCGAATTTAGTGGTCTTAGGGTCTTACTGGGTCGGGGAAGATGGAATGTATAAGTGGTATGAAGTTGTCATGGTTGATCCTCATCACCCCGTGATTAAAAGTGATCCGGAACGGAACTGGGTATGTGGATTTTATAAGAAGATAAAAAGGAAAAAGGCTATTAAGAAGAGCGAAGAAGATAAGAAACAGGTAGAAGATGAATAAGAAAGAGAAAATAGTATCTGCTCTATTTCTTGAATCGTTCTGTCACGCTACTGAGGATTGTGAAAAAGTTAAAAAAGCCATGTATAATCTACTTCCTGTGGATATTTGGGAGAAAGTGGAAATTAGCGAGGTACCTCTTGAAGGTCACTATAAAAATCCAATAGTGATCATAAGGTTTGAAATTAGAGATAAAAACTCTGCACAGAAAGCCGTAGAACATATATTTTCTGAACTTGATGAAATAGATAAAAAAATAATCGTGGATTCATTGGATTTAAGAATGGATTCTTCCAATCTCTATCTCAGATTTGATAAACAACAAGCCTATTTAGGGAAAATCCGTCTGTTACAGGGCGATGATGTCATCAAAGCTAAAATTTCGTTAATGCCGCATATACGGCGAAAGCATAGTATAGAGTACGCTTTAGAGATCTTAGGCTTAAAGCTGAGACAACTTATGTAAACCTGCGATAAAATGAGGCGGAAATTCGCTGAAGTAACGATAACTCCTCGAACAATATCAGAAGAAGAGCTCGCCAAAATTGTGGCTACAGCAGACTTTTTGGGCTTTAAGATTT
>JALURF010000076.1 GCA_027017165.1 Thermofilaceae archaeon | reverse complement strand
CCTCAGACTCGCAAAATTAATTCTTTAGAATTTGAATTTTATTTCTTTTATGAATTTTTTAGAGAGAATTCTGACTTCTTCGGCTGTTTTCATTTTGAGTGCTTTGCGTGCTAGTTCTTTTGCCTCTTTATAGGTTATGGATCTGATTATTCCTTTGACTTTGGGGATGAATAAGGGGGCTACGCTGAGCTCGTCTACTCTTAAACCGACCAGTATTGGTATTGCGTCTGTATCGCTGGCTATTTCTCCGCAGACGCCTACCCATTTGCCTTTTTCATGGGCTTTTTCGACTACGTGACTTACCAGTTTTAAAACTGATGGGTGTAGGTGGTCAAAGATGTGGGCTACGTGTTCGTTTGTCCTATCCACAGCTAGCGTATATTGAGTTAGGTCGTTCGTTCCTATGCTGAAGAAGTCTACGTGCTCGGCGAACGCGTCTACCATCAGGGCTGCGGAGGGCGTTTCTACCATTATTCCTATCTCGGTTTTCCCCACTTCTACTCCTTCGGCTTTAAGCTCTTCTATGGCTTCTTCTACGATTTTTCTAGCTTCAATAACCTCTTCGACCAGTGATACCATGGGGAACATTATTTTTACGTTTCCTCTAGGATTATTTCTTAGAATAGCCTTTAACTGGCTTTTAAATATCCCTTTTCGGCTAAGTGATAACCTTATCCCTCTTAATCCTAAGAAGGGGTTTAACTCTTGAGGGAGTCTTAGACAGGGTATCGGCTTGTCGCCTCCGATATCCAACGTGCGTACGATGATAGGCTTGTCTTCTAGACGGGCAATTATCTTTTTGAGCTCGTTAGCCATCTCTTCTTCGCTGGGGAATTTCTCCGAACCCATAACCAGGAATTCTGTTCTTAAGAGCCCTACGCCGTCAGCCCCGTTTTCTATAGCTAGATACACCTCGGAGGGCTCGCCTATATTCGCTCCTATTTCAAACTTTACGCCGTCCTTTGTTATGGCCGGTAGTTTACCTATTTCCTTAAATTTCTCGCGTTGAATTCTATCCTCTTCCATTTTCTCGCGGTAAGCTTTTAGAAGTTCCTCTTTGGGGTTTATGATCACTAATCCTCTATATCCATCGACTATTACTAAATCTCCATCTCTAACGATTTTAGTTAAATCCTCTATGCCCACTACAGCTGGTACTCCCATTGCCCGAGCAATTATGGAGACATGGGATGTTACTCCGCCGAGCTCGGTCGCAAATCCTAGAATATTCTCTCTTTTTATTTTGACCGTATCGGAGGGTAGAAGTTCTCTAGCTATAATTATCGAAGGTTTTTCTAACCTCACTTCTCTACTTGTGCCCATCAGTTTCTCAAGTATTTGATTGCCTAGGTCTCTGATATCCTCAGCTCTAGCTTTCATATATTCATCTTCCATAACTTCAAAGATGGCTGCTATATCCCTGGCTGCTTTTACTACCGCTTCCTCCGCAGAGAGCCCGTTCTCTCTAATATATTTCAAGACTTTATCTGTGAAAGCCGGGTCCTCGAGGATCATTAAATGTGCATCGAAAATAGCTGCTTTTTCCTCCCCCATCTCTTTTAAAGCTTTTTTCTTTAGTTCCCCTACCTGTTTCTTTGTTTCTTTTAAAGCGCATTTAAATCTGTGAATTTCGGTTTCTACATCTGAGGCCCGTTTTCCAACTTTTACATGAGATTTCTTATATACAAATGCCTTTCCTATCGCTATTCCGGGAGAAGTTGGTATACCTTTCCTACTTATCATCTCCCCGACCTTAGCCCTATAGATACTTTATCTTCTCCGAGTATTCCTTAAGATAAGTTTTATTATATTCTATGCCTCCAGGCACGTTTGCGCTCATCCATACCTTAGGCTTTACCCCCATCTCCAATAGCTTTTCTACGACTCTTATCTCGATAGATTGTAGAATAAAGGCGTTTATTATCGTTGATACAGGCGCGATTTTCTGAGGGAAGTTCTCAACAGAAAATATGGCGTCTCCCGCTGGTACGTAGTTATCTATGACTACATCGGCTATCTCATACAGCTTTTTACCTAGGGGATTTTCAGCTGGAACGCTCTTAGAGTAGTCTACAGAGGTTAAAGCTACTACTTTAAGTCCTCTCTCTTTTGCTTCTAAAGCCATCTCCACAGGAACCGCGTTTTTACCCGAATTAGAGACGATTATTAACGTGGAGCCCGGTTTTACGCCGTGGGCGTCTAGTATCGCCTTGGCGTAGCCGGAAACTCTTTCCAGTTTGGTGCTTTTAAATGCTCCGTTAAACCCGGAGAGGCTTAAATCGAATAGGGGATAGACTTGGACGAGGCCGCCAGCTCTATAGAAGACTTCGAGAGCCATCATCATCGAGTGCCCGGTTCCGAAGATGTATAGAAACTTGTCATTCTTTAAGGATTCAGCGATCGTATCGGCGGCTTTTTCAATATTTTCACTTTGAGCGGAGACTACTTTATCGATCAATTTGAATACTATATCTCTGTACCTAGCAAGAGAATTCATTTAATCCCCACCGATAATTTAGGCGTGGAGTATAAATATCTTCTCGGTAACCTGTTATCTATTCTGTCGAACTGAACGAGTTAGTAGCTGTAAATTATCGTATTTGAATAGAATCGTAATTCTATTACTGCATGATGCTATCTTTGAATATGAATTTCAGAATTTTAAGCTCGGCCCTTCTTATATGCTCGCTCACTGTAGTTTTTGATACATTCATTAAGCGAGATATTTCATCTAGTTTTATCCTGCGGGGCCAATCATAGTATCCATACCGGTAAGCTAAGTCTAAAATTTCCAGTTGTTTAGGAGTTAGCATAGAGTTTAAATCCAGCGACATTACTGTCCTCTCGAGATAGGAAACGGCTTGTTCAAAAGGTAATCTTTCTCTTTTTACTACTCGGCCGTGCTCCTCCAGCATTTTATCGAACATTACCAGTTCTTTCTTCTCGGGAACTACGGCTATAAACTTGCGGTAGCCTTTAGACATTATGTACGGAGTTAAGACTAATATTTTCTTTGACATTATCTTATCATAAAAATCGCAGAAATCTTTGATTAGTAGCAATGAACAACACCTCGCTTTTTTCTCTAAGATTTTTATTTCCTTTACTTGAGGAGCTTTTTCCAATACTTCTATAAACCGTCTGTATTGATTCTGCTCTTTATAACCACATTTTATAAGAGTATATGCCAGTCCATCTCTTCTATAGACGCCGAAAACTAGGGCTAGAACTCCCGATTCAGCGGAAGCTTTTGATAAAACGCTCCTATAAGGCTTCATGGATACCTTCAAGATTGTAGGTTGTCCAGATCTTCCCCCAGGTGTTGGCACCGAACCCCCTATTTAATAATGCATTAATGCTATTTATCCTCTTTTCTAAATTTATCCAATAAATCTAGTAGTTCTTTAACGGCATCTTCTTCATCCGGCCCGCTGGCCTGTATTATTATCTCGTCCCCGTAGTCTGCTCCAAGAGCTAGTACTTCCAGTATACTCTTAGCGTTGGCAGATTGGTCGTTTTTGGTATTTATCACGATTATGTTAGACTTGAATTTTTGAGCGGTTTGGACGAAGAGAGCGGCTGGTCTGGCGTGTAGCCCCACTTTGTTCAGTAGTTTAACTTTTACTGAAATCATTGCCTGCACCTGCTGGGTATCACGTAGGTTAAATTACCTTTTAACGTGATACCTAATATGTTAGGATTTAATTAATCTGGCTAAAAATTCAGAGGACTGATAGATTTGGGTGAACTCTTAAATAAAAATTTTCTTCATAACACTTGACGGTGAGTTCATGAGCGAAAAGCTCTACGGCCTATATCCCCCAATGATAACGCCCTTTACTAAAAATGGAGAAGTAGATAGAGACGCTATGGAAAACCTATTAGAGTTCATCTGTGACTACGTTCACGGACTATTCCTCTGCGGTAGTTACGGCTCAGGGCCTCTAATGAGCATAGACCAGCGGAAAAAGGTGCTAGAGTATGTGATCGATAGAATGCCCCGTGATTTGAAAATTATAGTACACGTGGGCGCCACAAGCACAGATACTTCAGTAACCCTGGCTAAACACGCTGAAGAACTTGGGGTTTACGCTGTGGCCAGCGTGCCTCCGTACTATTACAAACATGAAGAAAAAGCTGTAATAACCCATTTTAGACATCTCGTAACTGCTGTTGATATACCAGTTTACGCGTATAATAACCCGAGGACCGTAGGCTACCCCCTAACCCCCGATTTACTTAATAAACTTAAAGAGCTGGGAGTGAGCGGTGTAAAGGATAGTAGCTTTGACCTGTTAAACTACTTAAACTGTAAGATAGTCTGTGGAGACGATTTTGACGTAGTCATCGGGACTGAGAGCTTGCTTCTGCCAGCATATGTATTGGGGGCAAGAGCCTTTATACCTGGTTTAGCTAATCATTTTCCAGAGATAGTTAAGAACCTCTTCGATGCTTGTGTCAGCGGAGATTGGGATAAAGCACGTGAATTGCAGTTTAAAGTTATGGTTCTGAGAAATATTACCCACGAAATAGGTCCATCTATAGTTGGTGTACACGCTATACTTAAACTAAGGGGGGTATACTCCGGCTATCCTAAGCTACCCTTCGAACTGCCCGAGGAAAGCGTTATAGAAGAAGCTAAGAGGAAAATAGAGGATTTAGGTATAAAGTTGTAACCTCCAGTAGCTCCTATTTAAATAGGTGATTTCAGTTTTATAATAGGTGTCCAATAGTGGGAGGTATCTTCGGCGCAGTTTGTAGTCGTGGTATAGGGCTTGACGTCGTAACTACTGGCTTAAAGAGGCTATTATACCGTGGACACGATGGAATTGGAATAATCGGATTGACTGATGGTAAGTTTGTAATAAAAAAGAAGCCTATAAGATCCGATAAAGCTCTGGAAGAATTGGCTTCGATCGAGTTAACTAGCAAGGTTTTAGTTGGGCATACCAGGTTTGCCACCCATGGCAGGCCTTCGCTGGAGAATACTCATCCTCTTCTAGACTGTGGAGGGGAAATTGCTGTAGTTGGAGACGGCATTATAGCCAACTACGAAGAGTTGAAGGATTTCCTTATTCAGAAAGGACACAGCTTCTCCTCCAGGTCGGATTTCGAAGTAATCCCACATCTAATAGAGGAAGAGTTGAAAAATGGGGAGGATTTTACTTCGGCATTCTTAAATACTTTGAGAAAACTCGAGGGGATTTATGCAATTGCCGTTTTATGGTCTAGAGAAGATAAGATATACGGAGCGGCTATGGGAGAACCTTTATTCATCGGGAAAGGCGATGAATGCTTTTTCCTATCTTCTGATATACCCTCGCTCTACGGGTTTTCTAACGAAGCGGTGATAATAGGTCAAGGACAGGCGCTAATTCTGACTCCTCAAGGATATACGGTTTTAGATGTAAAAACCGGAAATGTCATAGAAGAGCTAGTTAGTAAGAGGGTTAAATACCCTGTGGAGTTGATAGACAAAGCTGGTTTTCCGCACTATATGATTAAAGAGATTTATGAAGTACCAGAAGCTATGCTCAGAGCTATCGCCGTGGTACAGGAAAAATACTTAAATCTAGTAGCTATGATCTTGCACTCGGCCAGGGACATATACATCATTGCGAACGGTACTAGCCTACATGCTGGCATGATAGCGGGCTACTACTTCCGGGACTTAGCGAAATTAAATGCCCACGTAATAAGCGCTGCCGAGTTTCCCTTCTACGGACTAGAAAACGTATCTATAGGGACAGCAATCCTTGCGATCTCCCAGTCCGGCGAAACGGGAGACGTTTTAAGGGCTATTAAAGAAGCTAAAATGAGAGGCGGCGTCGTCATAGGCGTGACGAATATCATGGGTTCCAGGCTTACTTTAGAATCTAACGTATATCTACCCATTGGAGCGGGCGTCGAGATGGCTGTTCCAGCTACTAAAACTTTCGTGGCGACTCTCGTTGTTCTCGGAATGCTATCACATAGGATAGGAGTTCTCAGAGGAATTATAGATAAGTCCGATGAAAGAGCTTTCGTAGAGAGAGTTAAAGCTTTATCTTCTACATTAAGAAGAGAGTTAGATAAAATTGAAAAGATCGTGGAGGATAGTGTTAAAATTTTTGAGGGATGGGATAGGTGTTACGTTAGTTCTAGAGGAATAAACTTCCCCATAGCCTTAGAGGGAGCTCTAAAAATAAAGGAAACCGCTGGCTTACAGGCTGAAGGCGTAGAAACGGGAGAGCTTAGACACGGCCCCATAACTTTAGTCAGCAATGGATATCCAGTAGTTATAATAGCGCCCTACGAGAAAGAGGCTAAAGCGTCTTCTTGGAAAGTAGCCAGCAGCGTGTTAGAGTATGGGGGCAGAGTCGTCAGCATTTCTCCTCCTGACGTTGACGTTGTCGGATATCATGTTAAAATACCGGAGACTACGAAATTCTTATCGCCTATAGCTTCGGTTCTGCCTCTTCAACTTCTAGCCTATAAGCTGGGAGTAGCCAGGGGAATGCCTATAGATCATCCAAGAGCGCTGGCTAAAGCCGTGACTGCTTGAATAAATATATTAACCTAGTGGCGAAGTTCCATAATGTGTCTTCCAGATTGGATACTAGGAAGGTATTATTCGGTTTAGGACTTGTCGCGTCTCCCATTACTAGTAGGGAACTCTCGGAGTTTTGGGGAGTGAATCTTAGAGATTTATCGAGTATTCTAAGGCGTTTGTCTAGGAAAGGATATATTGTTAGACGTCGAAGGATGTATCTTTTAACCGATAAAGGGCTATCTATGGTGAGAAGAAAGCTTTATTTCAGAATTCACAGGATAATTCATGGAGGTAGGAAGCTCCGTAAGCTACGCTTTTTTAAGAGAAAAGGCGAATATACTGGTATCGAAGTCGGCTCTTTGAAAGAGCTAGTTGAGGTTATTAGGATCATAAGCCCGGATTCTCTAAAATACCACGTAGAAAAACACGATCTCCAAAGATGGATAAAGGAAGAGCTCGGAGATGAATATCTATATTTCATTATTGAAAATAAGCTAGTGGATATCGGAGAGGCTTATGATCTTAGAGAATACCTATACGAAGTTTTAAGCAATAGATTGAATAATCTCATGGTTTTAGAGAAAAAGCTCCTAGGTATGAGGGGGCAACATAATACTTGAATATTTTAAGCCTATTGTATGTCTATTTCAACCTCATATAGGTCCAAAACAATTTACTTGCTATAAACGTAGGAGTTTGCATGAGAAGGATATTAGCTAGGATACTTAGATTTTTCAAAAAGGAAGATAAAAGACCGCCTACTCTAGCTGATATAAGGGGTATAGCTGAGCTCAAGAAGTTCATTGGAAAAACCGTGCATAGGGACGGCACTCCCTTAGGGGTCGTGGAGAAGATAGTAGCGGATAAGAGGAAAAAGACTGCTAAAAAAGTCTACATAAGGAAAAATGGAAAATTATTATGTGTAAGCTCGCGCTTAATTCTCTTGGAAAATGGCGTATTAAGGATTAAATCTCCTAAACCGAGGCGGGAAGAAGCTGTAGAGGCGGGGTACGGCGAGAACTTAGACTCGTTGAGCGAAGTTACCAAGATAACAAGTGAGATACAAAGACTTAAAGATAAGATTCTAAAGCTCGATGATAAATTGATAGAGGGCGAGATAGACGTAAGAACCTTTAAAACGGTGAGAAGAGATCTGGATTCTAAGATAAGAGAATTGGCCAGTAAGGGTAAAGCCCATCTAAAAGAGCTGAAAAGGCATTTGAGAGAGATTTATAGAAAAAAGATTCTCTTAGAGAAAGAGCTTGAAAAATACAGGATAAAACTGGCGCTGGGAGAGGTAAAAGAAGAGGATATAAGGGGCAGAGTAGAGGCTCTTGAAGATAGGATTAAAGAGCTTGAAAAGCGCGTGGAAAAGATTAGAGTTAATATAGAGACTCTAGAATACTATGCGAGCGAGTATACTGGAGCCTCATTATCGATGGAAGAGGATTTGCTTTCGAAGATATTCAATGAGTAATAGCTTATTCTTCCGATGGGGATAAGTAGTAATAAATATTTACAGGTTGTACTATTAGAGAGTAGCGTAGACTAGGTGATAACGTAGTGGATGGGCAGGGGGCTACGGAGGTATTAACCTGGATTATACTTCTAACCTTATTCGCCTATCTCAATAGAGAGTTTGAGATTTGGAGGATGATAAGCGAGATAGAGACGTACATAGCGGCTTTTAGATCTATAAGAGATAAAGCGCTGCGCTGTACGATAAACTCCTTTAAAGAAATTGCAGTAAAAAATGAGAAGAAGATTGATGTTAAGAAGATAGAAGAGAGAGTGCTTAATCTAGTTGAAACCCGCTTTATATCTCCGACTAGCCTCGACCCTCAGGGTATAGTTGAGAAACTTAAACATTTAATAAGGACGACGAACCGTGCGGTCGAGAACGAGGTTAGAATGCTAATACCCTTCGCTAGCAAAGTCGAAATCGAGAATATGAAAGATTTGATAGGCGCTACTCAAGCCATCAACGAGATCTATAAAGTCGTAGATCACGTGTACCGGATAGGAAGAAAATTTAAGAGCATATGGATTTTAATGCAACTTAACGCTTTACTCCCGTTTATAACGCAAAGCATGAAAGCGTTTGAGAGTTCTCTCGAGGCGTTCGCGAACGGATATCCTATCGGTGACAGCGTAGGTCCTATAGTGGCCGCGAAATTTATTAGAAAATATGGGAATGGAGCGGAAGTAAAGGAAGTGGCCGAGGATACGGTAATGGCTGAGGTACCTTATAAAGATAGGAAAATTGTCATCATAAAGGCTAAGGGGCCCGCGGGAGTTACTGGAAGCTTGGACGACGCGGTGGAGTACGCGCTCTCAGTGTATAAAAACACAAGCATGATTATAACAGTGGATGCTAGCAGTAAGCTAGAAAGCGAGGAGAGCGGAAGTATATGTGATGGATTCGGCGTAGCTATAGGGGGGCTTGGAGTTGAGAAGTTCAATATAGAGAAGATAGCGACTAAGGCCAAAGTACCTCTCTACGCGGTTTTGATAAAAATGTCGGAGGAAGAAGCCTTATCCGTTATCAATAAGACGCTCTTCGATGCTACCGAGAAGGCGCTGGCGAACGTTGAGAGAGTTATAGAGGAACGGAGTAAGCCTGGAGAAGTCATAATTCTAGTGGGTGTAGGTAATACTATAGGAGTATATCCTTGATAGCTACTCTTCCTTAAAATATGGAATAACGTGTTTTCCGAAGATTTCTATCAGTTTTTCAGGCTCAGGGCTCGAGTTAACTATACAAATGTGGTTAAAGCCGATTTTAACAAAATGCTCTATTACGCCAATATACTCATCGGGAGATGTAACCACATAGCGCCGAGACGCTATCTGTTCGTTTCCTACTAGAGATGCGTATTCTTCTATCTCTCTAGGGTCTCCGATACCATATTTGAAAACAAATCTAAGCATCGTCGAAGCCCAATACCTTATTCCACTTAAAGCTCTTTCAAAATCTTCATCGAACGATGTTATTATAAGCACGATTTTAGCCATTTTATCGGGATCTTTGCCGAATTTTCTCGCGGACTTATTGAAAACGTCTAGGAGTTCTGAGCCTAGCTTCCTAACTGTAGATGCAGAAATCACTATTCCATCTCCATATCTACCAGCTATACTAGCGACTTTTCGCCCGCTAGCTGCTACGTAAATAGGTATGGTACAGTCTTTGGGCTTAGTATACAAGTTGGCGTTTTTTAGCCTAAAGTATTTTCCTTTAAAGTTTACGAAATCACTCTCCCATAGGAGTTTTATTACTCTGATAGCCTCTTCTAACCGTTCTACTCTTTCTCTAGGAGAAGGCCACTCGTAGCCTAGAGGAATTTCGTTTATAGGTTCTCCAGCGCCTACTCCCAGGAAAATCCTCTCAGGGTATATGTAGGCTAGTGAAGCGAAAGCTTGAGCTACAATAGCTGGGTGATACCTGAGTATCGGCGCCGTGACTAGAGTACCCAATTTAACTCTACTGGTCCTCTCCGCGGCGGAGGCTAGCCACGTCCACGCGAAGGTGCTATAGGCGTTAGTGTGCATCCAAGGATGGAAATGGTCTGAAGCTGTTACAGCATCGAAGCCCGCTTTTTCAGCTAAAACCGCATATCCAAGACCTATATCGGGCGGGAACTGCTCGAGAGCCACACCGTACATGAAGACTATATTCATTAAACCCTCGCTATTCTACGTAGAGTTAATTAAAATTCTTAACCTTTTAGCGCAACGGTGGAGGGGGATGTGTGGTATTGTAGAAAATAGGAATAAATATAAAGAGGATGGAAAATGTTAGGAGTAGTCAACGAGTAAAGGAGCGCGTTTGTACATGAGCTTGGAAAGGATATATGAAATTAAAAAGCAATGGATTCCCGTTTACGCTCTGCTTCTAGCGGTCGCTCTGGTAGTTACCATATATCTCGTCTTAGTTTATATGTATACTCAAAACGAGGATTTCCTTATGTACACCATGCTCTCCCTTTTGTTTTCCCTGTATATGGGCTTTAATCTCGTTAAGCTGATTAGAATTAAAATACCGAAATACAGCTACGTGAAAGTTCTTAAATGTTCCCAGTGTGATCACACTATAACAGTGCCTATGAAGAAGGGTGATTACCTGTTTAAAGAAGAGGGAACGTGCCCAAAATGTAGTTCGAAAATGTACATCGCGGCGTTATATAAAGAAGAAGTTAGAAGGAGCTAGAAGATATCTCTTCTGTAAATTAAGATGAATTTCTTCTTCCTAATCTTTATGAGATTATATAGAAGTGCGCTCGAGTATACTAGAGCTATGATCCAGAATATTTTCTGGTTAAAAGCTATAAAGTAGTGGATGAAATTGCTGGGCGATAACTCTATCGCGTTGCTTAAGAGGAACGCCTCTAGTATCACGAAGATCGGTGAGAAAAACCTGTTAGTCCTCTCTAAAGCCTTCTTGATCTTGATTTTTCTTCCAAGTCTCATACCAAGTGTATTATCGGCATATTACGTATATAATACAAACTCGTAAAATACAGGCGCAAAAGTTAAATTATGCATCTCGAATAGCATAATGGGCGATGACGAAGGTTTCGCGCTTAGAGAAGTGAAGAAAGGGTTCTTGTTCGGAGCCCCAACTTTATTATAGCTAACGTGCTTGAGTATAGGTATGAGCGAGATAGAGATCTTTAGAAAAGTAATGCCTAAAGTATACTGGTGTCCGCGCTGCAACGTGCCCGTCCTCGATGAAAAATGCAGTAGATGTAATGGTTTCACTATAATCGTTAAGGTTACTCCCCCCGGAGACGTAAGGCCGGCGTTTCCCAAAGATGTGCGTGATCTGAGGGAAACTCTATACGAGTATTTTAAGGATTGGAAAATTGTTGATTACTTTTTACCTGAAGGAAAGTTCGTATTGTTGAATAAGATAGAGTACCCGGATGCTGCTGATGAGATTATAGTCGACGGTAAGATACTTGGACATAGGTTCTATGATGTGGAGAGAAGGAGGTGGAGGTTTAAGCCTCTCTACAACGGTATCGCCGGAATTTTACGTTTGAAATGTAATTACTACGCCGTGGTGGACCTCCCGAAGATCCAGAGGAGATTCGTCGTCCATAAAAAGCATATTGTGGAATCCAAACTCCCTAGGCGTAAAGGAGAATTCGTAGCCGTAGCCACTAAAAATGGAGTTTATCACGGTGTGGCCGAGTACGTGGGCGCTTCCCGTCTTAAAATCCAGAAATCGTGGAAAAGTAAGAAGTTTATCAAGATAGACGTTTATGCCGGATTTGAAGAGGCTGTGGAAGCCAATAGGAGGAGATTGGGCTATCTTGAGAGAGAAGCTATAGAGTTTATCAAAAAGCTTGTAGAGGAGAAAAAACTGCCGGTAGTGGTCTCTTTTAGCGGGGGTAAGGATAGCTTAACCACGTACCTGCTTGTGGAAAAAGCTTTAGGGAAAACTCCAATACTGTTTAACGATACGGGGTTGGAGCTTCCGGAAACCGTGGAATACGTGTATTCTTTTGCAAAGAAGAAGGGATTAAAGCTCTACGTTGCCGACGCGGATGATAAATTCGTGGAAGCCCTAAAGGTTATGGGGCCCCCCGCGCGGGATTACAGATGGTGTTGTAAAGTTGCCAAACTCTCGCCTATAGCGGGACTGGTCAATCGTGAATTCCCTAAGGGAGTTTTAAGTTTTGTCGGTCAGCGAGCTCTTGAATCGGCGAGACGGGCTACTTCTCCGCGAGTATGGCGTAACCGTTGGTTGCTTAAAATTTTAGCCGCTTCGCCTATTCAGTACTGGTCGGCGTTGGACGTGTGGCTTTACTTGATGAAGGAAAAAGTTGACGTAAATCCTCTATACTTGGAGGGGTTTGATAGGTTGGGTTGTTGGCTTTGCCCGGCGACCGAGCTCGGCGAGTTAGAGGCTGTAGCGGAGAAGCATCCGGAGCTTTGGGAGTGGTGGGTTGATTATCTAAAGAATTATGCTAAGAAACACGGGTTGGGCGATGCGTGGGTTAGATATGGTTTTTGGCGCTGGAAAAAACTCCCCGGTGATCAGAAAAGGCTTGCCGAAGCTGTGGGCTATCGCGTCGATAAAGACCCTAGAGGTGCTCCACTTGAAGTGGAAAACTTTGATTATAGGGAAGAAGGAGAGAATGTTATTGTCGAGGGAGTTATTAAAGGCTTGAAAAATCCCGAGTATTTGCACAATCTGCTTATCTCAGTGAAATCTCTGGGTTCCACTTCTAACTTAAAAATCGATGAGGATGGGAATTTTAGGCTTATAGCGCATAAAAACGAATGGAAAAGAGTCGTGTTAATGATTATTAGCGTGGCTTTTAGAGCATCTTACTGCGTTAAGTGCGGTTCTTGTGTTAATAATTGCCCAGTGGGGGCCATACGGTACGGGGAAAGAGGCGTAGTCATCGATAGGGAGAAGTGTACGAGATGTGGTATGTGTAATTTTGCGTGCCCTATAG
>JALURF010000075.1 GCA_027017165.1 Thermofilaceae archaeon | reverse complement strand
TCGAGCCATTCGCTAAAGTGAAAATAGCGTCAATACCTCAGCTTGGAGGACAGCTCGCGTATTTCGTAGAGGAGGTACAGTTGACTCCCGAAGAAAAGAAAGTTGTTGAAAAACTAATAGATATACTAAGCGTTGAAATGAAACCCCCTGCAACTATCGAAGAAGATGTAAAAAACTACGTATTAAAAGAAGCCAGAAGGCTATTAGATAAGTATAAGAGAGCTTTTAGAGGCCTAACAGAGGAAAGTTGGGATAAAATCATATACTACGTAGAGCGAGACCTACTAGGTTATGGCCCAATAAACGTCATGATGCTAGACCCCATGCTCGAAGATATCTCTTGCAACGGCGTTGAGAAATCGATATATGTCTGGCATAGAAAATACGAGAGCATACCCTCAAACGTCATATTTCTGTCTCATGATTATCTAAGGGAATTTATAGTCAAGCTAGCCCACGTAGCTGGTAAACACGTATCTACAGCATTCCCCGTAGTAGACGCCAGGTTGCCCGGAGGACATAGGCTTGCTGCGACTTACGGAGAAGAGATATCTCCTAGAGGTAGCACATTTACCATCAGAAAGTTCAGAGAAAAACCTTTCTCGATTATAGAACTGATAGAATCAGGTACGCTAGACCCATGGACGGCCGCCTATCTCTGGCTTATGCTTGAACACAGGATGACGGTAATAGTTATCGGAGGCACTGCCGCTGGCAAAACTACACTACTCAACGCACTGCTAAACTTCATAAAGCCCTCTTATAAACTAGTAACCATAGAGGAGACTCCGGAGATCAATATAGAACACGAAAACTGGGTACAGCTAGTTAGCAGAGAAAGCTACGGATTAGGGGAAACAAAAACCGGCGAGATAGATCTATATGAGCTGGTCAGGATATCCTTGAGATACAGACCGGATTACATAATAGTCGGCGAGATCAGAGGTAGAGAAGCCTTCGTGCTATTCCAAGCCATGGCCACGGGCCACGGAGGCCTATCGACTTTCCACGCGGATAGTTTAGAGAACGTGGTTAGGCGGCTTATGAGCTCGCCTATGAACGTATCAGAACCTTATATTCCTCTTATGAATATCGTAATTCACATCGAGAGAACACCATTGCCGGGAGGCGGGTTTGCTAGAAGAGTAAAAACTGTTTGGGAAATTAAAGATTTTGGTGAATATATCGAGATAATAAAATGGAATCCCCTCACCGATAAATACGAGAGAGTTAATGACAGCTACTTATTAACAGTGTTATCGATACGAACTGGAGTGCCAGTTCACAAGCTTAAGAAGGAAATCGAAGATAGGAAGAGAATAATTGAATGGATGCTAGAGAACAAAATAAGAGACGTTTCTGACGTCTCTAAAATAATCACGAAATTCTACATGTTCCCAGAAGAAGTAAAGAAGATGGCTGGCGCAGTGGCAGTACACCCTGCAAAACTTACTTCAACTGTCAGAATGAAAGCAACTATTAAGTCTAGAAAGGTAAAAGGTCCCATAATCACACCAGCTAAAGTAGAGTACACCGAAGATGAAGTTCAAAAGAGAATACTAGAGCTAATATACCGAGAAGAAGCTCCGCTAGACTATAAGACTATCGCGAAGCGGCTAAACATAGATCCTCTGGGAATATGGAGTCATATTAGAGAACTGAACAAAAAGAAATTGATAAAGAATACGGTAGTATACTCAGGAGGAGCTCCTACGTTGGGCTTCGAGCTTACGGAGGAAGGTAGGAGGTTCATAGAAAAAGAGCTTAAAGGTGGGAGGGAGTGAGCTTTATAGGCTTCATCTATGCTAACTTTTGGTGGATTGGAAAGGTATTTCTCAAGTTTTTCAAACATTTAGAATCCGATATAAAAGCTGCAGACATGAAGATATATCCTGAAGCTTACGCTTCACTAATGGGTTTCGTATTCTTAATTACGCTAATCGTAAATTCTTTCTTCTCCGCTACTCTAACTGCCTTATATCTATCTGGAATTTTGTCATTTCTCCCCTCTTTCCTAGTAATACTAGTGCCTATAATATCCGTAGTAGGCATCCCCCTTCTATTGGTAATCATTCTAGCATCTATTCCTTCTATAGCCAAATATAATAGGTCTACTAGGTTAAACTTAGAATCACCTTATCTAGCAGCTTATATCTCCACAATGGCGACGGGAGGAGTGTCTCCCTATATAAGCTTTGAACGCTTGGCGAAAGCTCCGGAGTACCTATTTAAGGAGATAAGAAAAGAAGCTATTAAATTCTTTATTAACGTTAAAGCGCTCGGAAAAGATCCGTTAACAGCTATAGAGGAATCTGCAAAAAATGTCCCTGATAGACAATATAAGGAACTTATGCTTGGCTATGCGGCAACGTTAAGGACCGGCGGCGATGTCGTGCACTACCTGTATAGACAGACCGAAGTGATGTTTAGAGATAGGATATCTCAAGTGAGAGCGATTGCCGAGCGCGTAGGCATATTGATGGAGGCATACATGGCCGTAATAGTAGTATTAGCCCTATCTATTTACTCCATATTCATAGTAAATCAAGCATTAGCTCAGGCTATGCTTCCGCTAATGAGCGGAGCTGAGTTCTTCATGTTTTCATACGTGCTGATGCCCATGATTTCCGCTCTTTTCATTTACCTAGCGGATATGATGCAGCCGAAGTATCCAACATCCGACTATAGACCCTACTATGTCTACTTCGCTGTTTCTCTGCCCATAACGATAATTTTGGGAATATTGTTTACACTACCTTTTCTCGTGCCATCTCCGAACCCTACATTTGAACCATATAAGAGATTTATAGAGGAAGTAAATTCTCGTTTAGGCTTACCTCAAGGCTTTGAAACAGGAGTTGGTTTATCGCTGGCCATGATCATAGGACTTATACCAGCTTGGTTGGTGACAGAGTATTTAATGAAGGAGTATAAGGGTATCGAATTCGGTATAACGAGGTTTCTAAGAGACCTTGTAGAAGTTAGAAAAACCGGCCTATCTCCTGAGAAATGCATCATAAATCTTTCAATTAGAGACTACGGCAAATTCAGCAAACATCTAGAACTCATAGCTAAGAAAATAGGATGGGGCAGGCCATTATCAAGTATCTATGAAGACTTCGCTCAAAAAGTTAAAAGCTGGCTCGCTAGAATAACCATGTTCCTTCTCACGGAAAGCATTGAAGTTGGAGGAGGAACCCCAGAAACCCTTGAAAGCTTGGCTAACTTCGCAGAAATGATAGAGCTCGTTGAAAAGGAGAAGCGGAGAATATTAAAGCCGTTGATAGTAATACCCTACATAGGATCTATAATAACGACGCTAGTGGTTATAATACTGATAGCCTTTATGAACAATATAATGAGTATAGCGCGAATGGCCGTAGCTGTAGTATCCCTTACCCGTACCTTCCTCCCCCCAATAGTCTTAAACTCGTATATAACTGGCTTGACAGCGGGGAAAATCTCAACGGAAAAAGTGTATGGAGGCTTCTTCCACGCACTTCTACTGGTATTAACCACGTTACTGACGATGGCTATCTCCCCGCACATAGCGCAGGTACTACAATTCGGAGGGTGAAACATTGAAGAAAAAGGGGTTATCGGTAACAGTAACCACAGTAATACTAACGGGAGTAATGATAACAATTCTAGGAATAGCTCTCTTCCTCAGCAATACCGTAGTGGAGTACCACACTCAGGCAACTGAATACCAAAACTCGAAAAACTTGATGACCTACCTAGCCGATGCACTAGAACAAGTGGCTCTGGGAACTGGAGGGGCTAGATATGTAAGATTTAGCCTAAGAACGGCTCGTCTAGACTTTGTAAGAGACCTATTAGAAGGGGATTTAGAAGTTAGAATTGACAACAATGCAGTCTTTAGGGAAAATCCCGACGCGTTGGTCCTAAGAGGAGGAAATTTGTTAACAGCTCCGCCGTTGAACGTGCTATATCCTGAAGGAGTTACAGATCCTGCGCCAGAATTAGAAAAATATATTGTCGAAACAGGAGAGCCTGTAACGTTAGTATACGAGGAATTTTGGGAGGGGCCAGCCACAATTCTCGTGTGTAGACGTGTTAGAGTTAACTATCTTGGAGTGTACAATGTGCTGGAAGGCGGCAACCTAAAACAGTATAACGTATTCGAGGTAGTATTCATCAATCTGACCATAGGGAGAACTGGAGGAGCCGGAACAATACCAGTGGTGGTGAGAAGTAGAAATGTCACTTTAATCAATTACTACCTTAATGAAAACTCCTTTACCCTATCAGTTTATGTAGCAGGCCAGCTTAAAGATCAGAAAGTATTTACTGGAGAGCAAACAGCGGCTGGCACAATAGTAGTTATCAGAATATCCCATGTCGAAATAGGAACTCTTGGGTGAGAATCCGTGCCACACCCCGTGTATTCTCATCTTTTCGGAACGTTGGCTTTGATCGCTATAATGGTGATAGTATCTCTCTTCGCGGAAGGAATGTTATACATAGCATTTCTCCAAACGCAGCGCACACGACTGGCCGAAGTCGCGGAGTCGGTCGCTAGAGAAATAGTGGAAATAGTATCCATCCATACTCTTGGTGAAGGCGGTTTCACTTATATGAGTTTAAAAATTCCACAAACAGTGGGAGGAGCGGCTTACATAATAGAGCTAGAAGATATAGAAGAGAATAGGCTACTCGTTAAGGTAAAACTTCAGCATCACCAAGTTGTAAAAGTCGTAGTAGTTCCGAATTTTGGCTCTGGGGCGGTAAGAGTTCTAAATTATACAGTAGTAGATAGGACTAGAGGATTAGAATACGGACCGGTCTTATATGTGCCCTGTAAAAATCCTGTAGTAGTTGTCCTTAGGCAAAATAAAACATATTATGTAGCCTTAGGTAAAAGTATAAATAGTGATTAGAAATGCATGCAACGCTCGAATATATTGGAGTAACCATTGCGATCATATTCATAATATTGATAGCCCAGTATTCCCTAGCGGTGTTTCTCAGAGACACGGCTCATGTTAGAGAGGAACAGTTGTATACCGTAGCGGAGAGGATAATGGACAAAATAGTGCTTACTCCAGGAGATCCCCCAGACTGGGGTTACAACTTTACAGCTTATAATGGTACTCTGCGAGATTTCGGACTGGCGCAGTACGGCACTAGAACGCCTTACGAGCTGGACCCGGATAAAATAATGAGATTAGCCAACTTAACCGAGTTGCCCAACCCGCTTTTCATAAACGGAAGCTATATAGCTGATTTACTAGGCTTATCCGGCGAGTATGGCTTCGTACTGGAGATGAAGCCTTTGCTCTCTCACGAAATAACAGTTCTCGACTACTATCCAATTCCTGGAAGACAAGATGATGTACCGGCAGTTTTTCGAATAAAACTTAAAAATTATTATGATCTTAATGTGCCCTCGGCAAATATAACTGGTATATATACTTTGATAAAAGTCGAGCCTGGAGTCGGAAATGTCGATACGGCTGATATAGAGGAGATATTTACTCGCACCAATACGACAAATCTACGCGGAGAATGTATCCTAGACTTTATGGAAGATTTAGAAGAGTTTTTCAGGAAAATTCCTCCAGGTCAGGCTAAGAAATACCTAGCCATACTACTGATACATACCAACTGGTATGGATTTGTAGCCGTAGACGCATTTACTAGTATAACGGGAGATGCTCCAGCAACTGGTTACGTGGTAGGCGATTATATAATCCTGGAAAGGGATGTGGAGGTTCTGCCTAGATCGGCTATACTGGTTAAAGATGAGGTTATACAAGCCGTACCGGAGTATCGTTCTCTCCTAACCGTGGTAGCTATAAGCCTAGAATGTAACGGGACTTCGCCTCCCGCCACCACACCTGCTTGTTACGTAATTAATAGTGGAAATTTCCAGTACAAAGTCTATAAGGTTGAATATGTAGAGAAGCTGTCTTCTCATATCTTCGTGATTGCACAGTGGAGAGGTGAATACATAGCAATTGTAATTGACAGAATACCCAAAATCAATATCAGGTATGGAACGTATTATGAGCCAGTAAACTCTGTCGTGTTGATAAGAGAGGGGCATCTGTTTAACTACCCATATATAGTCAAATTAACTATTTGGAGGTTTACTGAAGGGTGAAAAGGGGGCAGGCTAGGATAATTGAAGTAATGTTAGCTGCAATAGTAATGACGATTACTCTAGTCACGATAATGAATCTCACAACGCCGCTACGCTCTATATACTTGAGGGAGACGTCTGATTTAAGACGAGTAGCGTATAATATCTTAAACGATTTTGGAGACGCCCGTGTATATGAAAATATAATAATCAAGGGCAATTTAACGGGTAGACTTTGGGAGGATGAGCTAATACTCTTTATTTCCGTAAACTTGCCGCCACAGGTAATTTTCAACATGGACGTCTACGTGTTAAAAGTGCATAGAGACGGGACACTGGAATGGGTGAAGCTTAACAGGAAGCCGATATCCAACGTTGAGAATTGGGAAGAAGCTAACATAGTGGAGGCTGAGTCTGTCACCTACACTTATGTATGTGTAGCGGAGCCCGATGAGGGTAGAGGGACGTTTCTCAAAATCGAATTAACACTCGGTTACGGTGGATAGTATGACCAAAGGACAGATAATAATAACCACAGTCTTAATAATAGCTGTACTACTACTAGCAGTTATAGTCTCCATCTACGAGACTAGACTAGTTTACTTAAGGACCAGAAGCATAGTGGTTCGCGAAGTAGTTGGCTCCATAACAGCGGACTTCGAAAGAGCCTTAGCCCACGTATTGGCTTTAGCTACTCGAGCCTACTTCAACTATACAAGATATGAAAAGATGTTAAAGAAATACAAAGCAGAGGGTTTAACTCTATACAATAAACACAATTTTACAATCGCAAGAGAGATAGGCTTCAAATATCTAGAGCTTTGGAAAACTTTCATAATGGAGGCCTACTCCGGGTACGGCGTACAAGTAGATTTTGAAGCATCCGAGAAAGATCTAAAAATCTACCTTAACAGACCTAGGAGAATAAAAGAAGGAGAACTGATGAAAGGTTTCTGGTACTATCCATTTAGTGCGTCGATAATTAACGCTAAACTTCTCCTCAACCTGACAAACGTAGGATTCTACGGCTGGAAGAGCGAGGTAACAGTAGGTTTATACCTCAAAATACACAACTTTACAGTCCCGGACGATCCGGGAGAAAATTGGACTCAGCTAATTATCGGAGTTCTCTATGATAAAGGAGAACCTTATCCCTATCTTCTAGCTAAAGGATTTGTAGAAGTATACGTCCCCGTACAGGGTAGATGGAGGAAAGCCAACATAACGGATTTTACCTATATAGGAAATGGAAATTATAGCATCACTATAGAGCCGTACCTAGAACCTGAATACGATTTAGTTACAGGCGAGGAGTTCGTTCCAGTTCTCATAGTTATAGGGGATGACCGAGGAATACTAGTAGAAGCCTGTAGCTATACCCATATAACGTTTAAGATAAGGAGGAATATACCAGATCCTATACCCTATGGCGCGGGATCGGAGATTTACTGTGAAGATTATTATGAGTGGTGGAGGCTAACTGGGCAAAATGGTTACGTACTGGTCACCGACTATCTGAGATTTAGGCCTAGAACCCGTACAACTATAACGATAAGGTATGCGGATGGAACTGAAGAAGACATAGTACTCCCGAGACGCAATATATACTTCTACTTCGACCATGATAGCAGAGTTCACGGGGATGGGCGTTTAGTGTTCACTTCCAGCGAGTTAATAGTAGAAAACATGCATATGAGTAGAATTGCTTGGAGTGGTGTCGAATATGAGGATGTAACTATCGTTAGCGCGTATATATCAAATCCACGCCGCAGGAGATCAAGAGTAGACTTAGAATTCTATGGAAACTGGTTTGATATGACATCGCCGTGTGGACCGCCGAGCCCTAAAGATGGGAACTGGTATGTTCAACTAGCCAATATGTACAATATTCAGGACTTATCTATCTCCGGTAGCGGTACTCGATTGGATGTGAATACCGAGGCGTGGTACGGCAAAGTTGAGAGACGGTTAGGAGGTGTGAGTAGACCCTACGACACTAGGTATGAAGTCTATACTCTGGAATTTGCATGGGATTTAAACATATACTGGCTTGGAATTCCGCTTCCCAAAGATCAAGATTTGAAACTGCCGCCCATACCCTTTATTCCTATCAAACAACTACGAGTAAACGTATCTCTTGACGGAACAGAGAACACCTTGGAAAAACGGCCTATACAATATGAAGAATGGAAAACCGTTAACTGGCACGGCGTAGACATAATGGTTCCATTAGGGATGTCCGATCCTCAAGAAGACTATAAACCTACTACAAGACTAGTATTTCAGGTAAAATTCCCCGCTAAAGACATCCAAGACCAAATAGTTGCGGTATGGTGGGAAGACGATTTAGACGCTGAACCCGAGGCTTATCCCACACAAATAGAGTACATAAGCGGGGGTGATTATAAAGACGTACGCCACCCGCTTTACGATATTGAATTCCTCGATTTAGAACATCCTCAATCGAGAGGATACGCAAATTATGAAGGAGTAGCAGCATTCGTTATGAGAGATCCTGTTACAGATGAGGCGTTCGGTCCGTATAACCTACACGCTTTTCACCGTTATGGAAGCTGGAAAGGCCGTTACAGGCCATATGGCACGTGGAACGTGAACTATGAATACATGAGGTACTCGTGGATAAAAGCCCCTATAAGGATATTCGCGATTTTAAACACAACGTATGTAGGCGACGTTTACGATGGCACTTTCAACTATTGGGAAGGCTACTACCATACCATAGCTATAGTGCAGATAATAAACGGTACTAGGTATATTCCAGTAATAACCTATATCTACTGGAGCGAGACTCGTAGCGGAGAAGGATACTGGCTTAACTTAATGATGGGAAGGGGTTATCCTGAGCATTTCACCTACCTGCACAACGACTCTACTATAACGTACTTCGATATAGGGGACTTAGCATATTGGGGCACCATAGAAGAACCTAATCCTGGTTTTGTAATAACGCACTGGAATGATGAAATGGGGAGAGCTCTGATAATATCCAATCAAGCGATCCGCTACTTGAAAAACATTAAGGCTAATAAGGCTAGGATGGCGTCAACATATGGCGGGTGGACACCTTATCAGGGAAGCATAGAGTATGAATTTTGGCCTTATAATGAGGTATATACAGTTTACAAAGGAACTATACTTACCTATTGGTCGGTGATATTCGATTACGAGCCTCTGGGGGGAGATGGATGGTTAACGATTTCTGATATAAGAGAAGGCTGGAAGAACGCGTTTATCTACGCTCCCATGTTTCTCGAAGATTACGCTCCTATGGTTATCAAACCCTGAAAATAAACAACATTTGTACTATAAATTATTTGGGTTAAGTATAAATGGGAAATCATAAACAAGATATATTATCGATTGTAAAGGCGTTCCTCTATGGAAGAATCATACGTAACGATAGTGATTATCGCGATTACTATAACTCTGGCTTTCGTAACAGCTTACTGGTTAATTAGTATTCAAAGTGTAACTACCGAGTTTGAACATCTGGAAATTATAAACCGAGAAGTAGTAGAAGGTAATGGATATTTCGAAATCAAAGTTACGATCGAAAATAGAGGAATTAAAGAAGTCTCAATAAGTAATATACTGATAAACGGACGTACCCTTGACAAATACAAATCATCTATAACACCTCAAAATATAGAAATTAAGCCAGGAGAAAAAATTCAAGTAAAAATTAAACTCTCAAAATCAGAATTCGATCATGGACAAGTAATCCATGTAAAATTTATTTCAGCTAAGGGAAATGAATTCCCAATATTGATATATATTCCCTGATTCTATTTAACATGAACTCAGCACAGTGATCGCATGCTGTCGAGTTCAATCGATACAATCGAGAAATTGAGGCTAATAGATAGCATAGTGGATTTTGCCCGCGGCTACGTACAGCTATCTGTAATTCTAACCGCCATCGACGAGGAAAGAATAATCCCGGACTATACAGCAGAAAAACTGAAGCTGTCTAGAAAAAGCGTGATAGATGCGATACAAAAACTAAAGAGAAAAGGTTTACTATATAAGGATAAGAGGAACATCTACACCTTAACAGATAAAGGAAAGAAATTTTTCAAACTATTAAATGAGACCATAAGCGCGTTATCGATGTCGAATCCCGTAGAAAAAATCATGGAATCTTACAGAATAAGCGAAGCCGTACTAGTAGTGGGAACATCGACCAAAGAATGGGTCGATATTAGAACTGTAGCTAAGTATTTAGATTTTGAATCAGAACAACTGGAGAAACTTATCGCAAAACGCGCATCTAACTTATTTAAAATGAGAAAAGTTGCCGGAACAACTTTCTTAGCATTAACATATGAAGGCTCAGAGCTCTATGATTTGCTACTTGAGAGTATAAAACTCGGGCCATTAACAGCGCGAACACTAGCGCTTTTAACTGGAACTCTAGATCCGCGAAATGCGCTAAGGAGATTCATGATAGTATACCTACTCGTATCTATGCTAGTATTTCTTGAGATGACACAACCACCATACGGACTGATACCTGCAATAGTGTGGGCGGCGGCGTCATCCTATTTAGCCTTCCTGATATACTCCAGGAAGTAGTATAAGAGATTTCCATGAAAAGTAGAAGTATATTGTTAAAGTCAATTATCCTCTACTTACTCTTCTATATATGCCGCTTTAACTTCTTCTCTGTAATGCCGCTGGTAGCCGAAGAGTTCAATTTATCGTATACAGATTTAGCATGGATTTCGTCAATATTGTTCATAGGCTATGCGATAATGCTTATTCCCGCGGGCTTTCTAGCCGACAGGTATAATCCAGCAATTGTACTTCTGTTAGGTTCATTCATTTCCTCTATATCAAATATATTAATTGCTCTAGCGACAGGCGGGTTTTTGCTCAAAATGCTGATGTTTATGAATGGATTAGGGCAGGGTATGGGATGGGCGCCTCTAGTTAAACTACTATCGGTTAAAGTAGATAGAGCTAGAATAGGCTTAGCAATTGGATTTCTGATGAGCTCAGCTATGATAGGACCTTCAATAGCTTATACGACAGCTAGTCTAATCGCCTATTTCGCAGGCTGGAAATTGTCTTTAATAATACCTGCTTTAACTTTGTCAACATATAGTATCATGTTCAGACGTATAGGAATTTCAAAGAAAATCACAGAGTTCAATTTTAATTTTCTCAAAAATCCCAATATATGGTTTGTAGGAATTTCATACTTTTTCTTCTATGCGATATATAGAGGTTTTCTTGTCTGGATGCCGACTTTCCTCTACGAGAAAACCAATCTGTACTTATTCTCATCGTTATTCTCTAGCATTTTATCGGCGATAGGAGCCTTACTAGGCTATCTCGGTTATTACATTTCGATAAGACTGTATAATGGGAGAATGAAGAGAGTTATTGCCTATTCAATGCTAACAGCAATACCACTATGTTTCATAATGAAATTTAGTGAAGGAATGTATCAACTAGTTTGGCTTTTTCTTTTCTATACTTTGCTGAGTCTGCCACTATGGCTCTATTTCATCTATCCTCCTAAAATCTTCCCTTTAGGAGTCGTAGGGACGATAACCGGCTTTATAGATAGCCTAGGCTATTTAGGCAATTTTACAGGAACCTTAATTCTCGGAATTACATACTCTACAGCTAACGGAGAACCTTTCTATATAATGGCTGTGTTTCTATTGCTAGGAGGTCTATTTTCACTTTTAATCAAAGAAAACGATTGATATTATGTGCACAGGTGCCTTTACCTAATAACATTAAATTCTATAAGCTAAAACCTAAATTAATTTCTTTCAAAACTCTCAAAAAGCTGTTATTTTTGAGAGTAAAAATTTTATTAGAGTTATGCGGGGTCGAACTTGAGGGCTAAACCTGTGCCTGGGGGAAAGCCCCTAGACATAAAAATCGAAGATAACTCCAACCTAACCTTCGCTAATAGAGTTTCAACCCTAAAAATAAAGATAAAAAATAAATCCGAAAAAACCTTACGAAACATATACCTAACCCCTCCCCCCGACTTCTGGGAAGAAAGAGAAGTAAAAGGCAAATACGGCGACGTACAGCTAATGTGGGGAGGAGGAATCGTAAAAGGATGTTTGGTCACACTCCCCCACGATAGGACGGAACTAAAACCCGGAGAAGAAGGTATAGCATATTTCCTCATCTATCCTGGAGGAGGAAGCCTAGGAGAAATCCAAGCTCCGTTAAATATCTACATAGGCGACGAGCTCATAAAACGTGAAACAATCAATATTAAAATTGTAAAAGGAGATCTCAGAGCTTACGTTTATAGACCGCGCTACGTACCCCGCCTCGACGAATCCATACTCCCCTTAGTTAAAAAGGTTATAGAAAACTACGGAGTACCCGACGTGGAAACTCGAGTATGGCCCATGGGCGTATCTCCCGGAGTTCCAACTCCTAAAGTCGAGATATTCTTCGAAGATAAAAGAGTGGCAGAAATAACCGGAGATATAGGCAGTGGCTTCATGCATATATCAAGAATAAAAGTCCACAGAAACGTTTTCATAGCGGAAGCCCCCAGCCCTGAAGGAAAACGAAGATGGTACTGGGTCGCCAGAATATGGTTCTTCTGGCTTGACAAAAGCGTATTCGATGAGGTCCCCGACGGCGAAAGAATAGAGCTCTGGATAAACCCAGATACGGAAAACGTAGATTGGTTAATAACGGATGCTCACTGGAAAGAAGTAGCATATAAAGGACCAGTAAAATGTGCAGAGGTAAAAATAACTGGAGGCATGCATAGAACTATAAGAGCAAAAATCGCCGGGCTAGTCAAATCCTATCACGCGCCCAGAATTTTAAACATGACTAAATTCATGGTATCCCCCGATAGCAGAGATCCAAGAAAAATCCCACTAACACTTCAGAATCTATCCCTACTAGTAAACCGTTAAAATACCAAACTTCTTTACTATAGTTCTATTTTTTAAATTTATAGTTGAAGTATATCAACACTTAGTTTTGGAAATACTTATAAC
>JALURF010000074.1 GCA_027017165.1 Thermofilaceae archaeon | reverse complement strand
ATTTTAGCTAGTTGCATAAGAGTATGAGGTTTGGGAACAAAAGGACTAACTGTTATCTTAAGCTCTCTCACTCCTCTATATCCCGATTTTTCGCCCAATTTTTTAACAAAATTCACAATTTTCTCCACATGTTCTATAGTTTCGCCGGGTAAGCCTATCATGAAATAGAGTTTAAGCGATTTTATCCCTATTTTTTTCGAATAAATCGCTATATTCTCTATTTTTGCTGGTAGAAAAGGTTTCCCTATCTTAAGACTTAAACTGTAATCCGCAGTCTCAGGGGCTATTGTAAGCGTTTTCTGGCCTCCAGCAACTATCAATTCGAGCCTTTTTTCATTAAGAGTTTCCACCCGTATCGATGGAACAGAAACTTCAAAACCGTTATCCACTAAATACTCCAGTATTTTATCGGATTCGCTATGGTCGAAATAAGATAACGCCAACAATACTATTTTTCTAGTTTTGTTAAAGTACGAACCCTTCTCGGCTATCACCTTAACCTGCTCGTAGCTTCTCTCACGTTTAGGCTTAAATACAGCACCCTCTAGGCAGAACCTACACTCTCTAAAACATCCTCTCATAACTTCGATCATAGTCTTTCTTCCTCTAGGAGACTTCCCTGCAGGCTGTATCTGCGCTATTGGGTGAAACTCTAAAGACAGTTCATCAGCTTTGTTAACCATCACTTCTTCATCTCCTCTTCGAGGAACATAAAATCCTTTTTCGGACGGTAAAGCGTCTAGCAACTCCTGTTTCTGATCATGGAACTCGAGAAGACTGTCAAGTAGGTAAGGCAGTATAGGCTCTATATCACCTAGGGCGAATACATCCACTATTTCAGCTAGAGGCTCCGGATTGCTTATAACTGCGGGTCCTCCTACTATGACGTAGGGTTTATCCCTCTTCGAGGCAAAAAGCGGAATATTGCCAGCTTGTAAGAATCTAACTATGTTAACATAGTCAGGTTCGTAATGTACAGAAATTAGTATCACGTCAAAATTTTTCAGCGGCGTTTTATTCTCAATACTATAAGGATTCGGTTCTTGACCAGTTTTTTTCACAATGTTAAATCTCTCCGCTATAAAACCTCTCCTGCTGTTTACATAAAAATAAAGCATATGAAAGGAGAGGGTATCTAGAGCCACGTGATAAAGCGAGGGATAAAAAAGAGCTACTTTTAAATCTCCAGGTCGCCCCTTCTTTCTAATAGCGTTAAGCTCGCCAGCTGAAATTTCACTCACCTTCTTCGAGCAACGCTATCTCCTCCTCATATGTTAGCATGGAAAAATCGTTTTCAGCATCTAGTCTACGCCCGTTCACTAATTCAAGTTCGGCGGGTTTAAAAAACACTTTCTCTAATTGGAGATTAGTATCGAAGACCGATAAGGCGTGATTCCAAGTATTAACATAGATTACGGGTTTCTCTTCGACTCTTACTTTAGCCATGGAGTGTGCTGTGAGCTTATAGCTTAATCCGCTACTAAAAGACGGCGGAATATACCTGAAATGTTTTTCATACGGAAATTTAAGGTATAGTGGCGGGAAGATAGCTTCTTTCGGCGTGAGAGAATTCTCGTCGTATATTAGGAAGAAAGTTTCGATATCCTCTACTCTGCCCCACGCAATTAAACGCCACAAGTCATTATATATTCCCATTCGAGGGTCTCGCTCCCCCTCAAAAACCAGCGTTATTTCAGCTAAGAAGCCTTCCCCTGAAAAATCATACGCTCTCCTAAACAGCTTAACATAAACTCTAGATAGCCTATTGCCGATTTCAACGTCCACTTTAGGCTGCGCTATTATGGGCAGGCGTTTAACTATAGTGGAGCTATCTTCCTCTAAAAGTTTAGGCCGCTCTAAATCAAGTTTAAATACCATTTTAGGCACTATCACTTCTTTTCCTTTATAAGGAGGAATGCCCAGAGAAGCCGCTAACTTATTAAAATTCCTTAACACATCGTCAGAACTGGGTTCTCTATCGGGGTCAAATATCTCACTTCTTATAGCATCTACTCTTTCTCTAAAATCCCTATCGTTTTCATAGAGTTCTTTAAAGATGCGTGATAAATCGCTAGGAGTTATCTCTTCCATAGTTTCACCTACTTAGGGCGCCAAGCCCAGAGATAGTGCTACAGCGCCGTAGAGAACCACGTCTCCAGCTAGCGGTGTTACTTTGATTTCCGGAATTCTATTCATCGCATATTCTTTAACCATATTTTTGATGGGTTTAACCACCAAATCTACGTTATTAAGAACGACCGAACCTCCTAATGTGATTAGTTCGGGGTCATAGACGTTTATCACGTTCGCCACTCCAATAGCATTAAATGTATTTATCTTCTCGATAATTTCTAAAGCTAGTCTGTCATCTCTCTTCGCAGCGTCGTATATCATCTTGGCTGTTAAGTCTTCGAGATTTCCCCTCGCATATTCATAAATCAAGCTTTTTTCTAGGTTGTCCCTCTCACTGAGCAGTATTCTCGCGTATTTGGGTATGTTAGCCCCTGAACAATAAGCTTCCCAATGTCCTCTTTTACCACATCCGCATTTCCGTAGCCCTTGAGGATCGACAACCATGTGTCCTATTTCAACAGCATTACCATCCTTACCGATTAAGAGATGCCCATCAACATACGCCCCCCCGCCGATACCCGTGCTTATCGTTATGTACACTACGTTATCTAACCCCTTTCCAGCCCCGAAAATTCTTTCCCCAACAACCGCTGCGGTACAATCGTTGAAAACTCTAACTTCTACATTAAAGGCTTTGCTTAAAGGCTCTGACAAGGGGACTTCTCTAAATGGAAGATTCGGAGGATTTATTATCGCCCCCCGCTTAATGTCTAAAGGCCCTATACTTCCAATTCCTATGCCCATTAAATCCCCGCATTTAATGTCATTTCTTTCGAGTATTTGCTCTATCATCCGAATTATCTGATAGGTCAAGCTTAAACCGTCTCCAGTTTTAGTTGTGGCCTCGGATATCCTATCTATGAAATTTCCCCTTTCATCTGCTAACGCAACTCTGGTATATGTAGCGCCGATATCTACGCCGACACCATACATAGTTTCATCCTTCGCCCAGAAATGGCTATTTTGTCTCTTTTATATCCATCGACTCCCCTACTCTACACCACCAAAGTAAAGTTTTTCATTACTTATGAAGTCAGTAAAGCATGGATGACCAGTATAAAGATATTGATTACAGGTCTGCTCGAGAGAAGGTCAGGCAAGACCTACCTAGCCTCAGCAATGCTATACGCTCTTAGAACATTAGGTTTTAAACCCGGATTTTTCAAACCATTGAGTATACACAACTGGTTTACAGAGTATGATACGACGCTGGAAAACATACGTTTTAAATCTCTCTTCTCTAGAGATGTAGCAACGCTATCTCGAATAGCTAGGATAAAAGATCCTTACGAACTATTGAATCCAGTAGATTTTCTCACGGCTCCTCTTGATCCTACTGTGTTTATTAACGCGAGAGTCCCCGATATGTACTATTCGTTTTCGCACGACTTGTTGAAAACGACGTTAATGGCGAGATTTACCAGGTATGAGGATGGAGTACTTTATAATAAGTATTTGATTAACGAGTGGGCTCTTCGACGAAATATGCTCCTCGTGGATGAAGGGCTCATAGATAGGATAATGAGAAACGCTGATGAAATAACGAAAATTGATGCCACGAAAGCATTTGCACATTTAATGAATAAAATCTTCATCAATTCTATCAATACCTGTTTGAAAGCTATTGAAGATAAGTACCAGATAGTGGTGGTAGAGAGCTATGGTGATTTAGCGTGGCCGTTACCCAGCGAAACACGAATATCTATAGTTTTTGCCGTAGCTCCGGGAAGAGTTTTAATTTACGAAGCTGGCAAATTTAAAATGGCTGTAGAGCTTAAGAAGCCCTTACGGGGACCTCTCACAAATGTTCGATTAAGCGATATTATCGGACTTTTAAAACCTATAAAAAGCTTTAAAGTAGGTCCTGTTCACACAGCCGAAATCCCGGAATCCTATGTGATACGAAAATATGCCAGCGTAATTAACTTCTTGGTATCGAAACTAGAAAAATCAAAGGCTGGTTTTTAGCGAAAAACTTATCTCTTCGAGCTTTTCAAAGCGATTGTCTATGATACTGCCCATCACGATATTAGCCGCGACAGCTACGGCATATATTCTATATAATTTGAGCAGTTTCTTGCGCCACTCCAAGATTTGCTACTTAACTATAGAAACTGATGCGGAGAAGATTCTATTTGTATCAGATCTTCATATCTCTACAAATTTAGAAAATAATAGAGAGCTGAATGTTATAGGCGAATTCATGAGGAAGAATAATTTCACTCTTTTATTCATTCTAGGAGACCTATTCGACGACTTTCATACTCGAGCTTCTTCAGACGGGATAGAAAAAAAAATGAAAAAAGGCAAAAAAACAAAAAAAAAAAAAAATAAAAACAAAAAAAAAAAAAAAACAAAGAAAAAGAAAAGAAAAAAAGAAACGCAAGAGCAGAAGCAATAAAAAATGAAACTAAAGACACCATTAGAGATA
>JALURF010000073.1 GCA_027017165.1 Thermofilaceae archaeon | reverse complement strand
TTTAAAGATTGCAGATATAGATTCTGATTTTAGGCATCAGGACTATAAATCAGAGACATGTGTAAAATTATAGGTGGCGGATATGAGCACACGCTATGAGAAATCTTCTCGTAAAGGAGTATCATCGGCTATTGTAGTTGCCGTGTTAATTCTAGGATTGGTAATCGGCTTTTCTCTAGGCTACGCGCTATTATTGGCAAATCAAACCGTATTAAATCAGCGTATAGAAGAGTGGAAAAACAAGTTCGAACTTGCCCAGAACAGAATAGTAGAGTTAGAATACGCCTATGAGAAACTTAGAAGGGAATATAAGTTCTTAGAGGATAAATACGAGGAGCTCAAAACGTCATATGAGAAGTCCTATCAAGAGTTAAAAGAACTCGAAGCACAAGCTGAAATTTTTAAGCAGCAAGTTAGAGAACTATTCTACTACCGGCACTTCACGCTATACAACTATAAAACTCGTAACTATTACCATGCATGGTACAAGATTAGAGCTCTGGACTACTACAAGTACAGATTTAATGTTCAAGCTCATGTTCCAGCGCGTCTAGAAGACAGGTTAACTAGAGAAATACTGGTCGAAGCCGTAAATTCGTGGAGAGATCCGGAAAGCTCAGTTATAAGGGAGATAGCCTACGACCTAGTCCAGATAAGCGGTAAAGATCCCGAACTTTTAGCTAATTTAGCGCTTCAAATAGTCCACCAGATATACTACAACGTGACCGATTACACCAAGTATCCCCTCGAGACCCTCGTTGAGGGCAGCGGAGATTGTGATAATGTAGCCGTTTTACTGGCTAGCATATTGAGAGCCGCTGAGATGGACGTTATCATACTTCTGGTGGAGACTCGCAGCGGCGCTCATGCTATGGTTGGTGTTGCTCTACCTGAACCCCCTAATGATCTACTCGAGTTTGGGAGAGATAGCTACTGGTACTACGAGTATAACGGTAAAAGATATTATCTGCTCGAGCCTACTTGGGTTAGGTTGGGGGAGAAGTGGGTTGATCCGGCGTCTCCTCAAGCTCTCCGGTATATAGGGAGTATGGTTGGAGATAACCCGTGGGGAGAGGAATTAAAAATAGTAGATGTAGTAGAGGCGCCTTAGCTATTTTATCAAGCCTTTCTTCTCTAAGAGTAAAGCCGCCTTTCTAACTATATTCCTGACAATAGGCCTAGCTGTCAATCCTCCGAGTTTAATAGCCGTCTTCCTTATACTACCATACTTTACTAAAAGTTTAAGTACGGCTTTCTCGCTCTCATCTAACTCCTCGCATTTCTCTAGAGCCAGCTTGGCGACTTCAGAGGGCTTTAACTCGTATTTCCAAGCGAATTTCTCCGAGAATACGGGTTCTGATCTATTTATCCACTTGAACTGTATGATGGTTAAGACGGTTCTAGTGCCTATATTCGGGTAGTGTCTTTTCAAAGCTTTTACTAGAGCATCTTTATCCTTAAATCCATCTTTCCTAGCGTCTTCATCCGTTAATTCTCTAAGTTTTTTCCTTACGACTTTTTGAATTCTAACTCTTCCCAATACGTAGCCGCCGCAATGGACGAAAGCCTCGTCTCCCGGCTTAAGCCCTAGATCCCCTATTCTAATTGTGGCTTTTTTCCTACCGGATACTAGCAAGTCCCAGTATTTCTTCGAGAACATTAGGTGTTTAAGCCTCAACTTCGATCACTTGAGGAGCCCGGAATTCAGGTCTCCCAATTAAAGCCTTCGCCCTTCCAAATAATCTTCTAATGGCTTCGAGAAGGAATTCCAAGATGACTTTAGCTAGTTGAATTAGCTCATCCTTGAACTGGACCACTAAGTGTATTACTAGCGCGGAGAATATAAAACGGAGTATCCAAATGGACGCTGTTAAGGCCTGTGCTATAGCTATATCCGTGGGCGTGGCGAGGCCGTAGCCCGCCAACTCCATAATGACATCCACTAACGGCGGAGTTATTATCAGGGATAAGGCGCCCATGGCTATCGCGAATAGCTCGACTAGTAGTAGGTCGTAGCTGAAGAACATTATGATCAGAGTTGAGAATATCATGAAGACTACGCTGTTCACGGCTATTTCCTGTGAGACTACGGAAAATACTATTGTTATAATTCCAACGATAAGCGTAGTTGAGAATATTCTATAGTTTTTAAAAAGGGGCCCCGCCTTTTCTCCTAGTACTTTGCGCTTAAGAGCGTACTCGGAGAAGGCTATAATAGCCAGTGAGATAAGCACGGCGAAGTCCGTTAGTCTAATAATGTACTCCGCGTTAGTGAGCAATAGTATTCCCATGAAAAAGATCACAATATAGGGGTCAAGCCTAACTTTTAACTCTTCAACCTTTACTAGGAAGACGTCCGATAAGAGCTCTTTTAAGTGTTTTAGAGCTGCTACAAAAGCTGGTATATAAGTCGTTATAACTCCTAGAGCTAGAGCGGAGAGAGTTATAGCGTATGCCAAAGTATGTCCTCTCAATAGGTCCAAAGCCGGTATAGTCGTTCCGGGAATATCCACTCCAGACTTTACGAGAGCTATATATAGACTTATGTAGAAGCAGAAGACTATCGCGGAGAAGAGAGAGCCTCCGACCATAGCTTTCTTAAGTACTGAATATATTTCCCTTAGCCTTTCCTTTTCATCCAGTTTAGACGTTTTTACGTTTTCAGCTAAACTCTGGACTTCCTGGAAGCCGAAGACCATGAGGTATACGTAAGCCGCCGATATTAAAACTCCCATTATGAAATCTGAAACTGGATTGGGATTTACGGCTAGCTGAGGCACTACGAGTTCTAAATTTATTTCGTAGTGTTGAAAAAGGAAAAACGTGTGAAGTCCTAGGAGTGAGAGGAAGAGAGCGGTAAGTGCCGTCTGGAAAACTACCATTTTCTCCCAATGTTTATGACCTACTAAAACGGCTAAGGATAGAATAGCAAATAGGATTATTTTAGATATTATCGAGAAGGTTGGAGAGTAGAATGACAGTAGAGGTAGCAGATACTCTGTTGCCAATTCTATCGCTATAAGCAGGTTAAAAGCCGCAAGAGCTACGTTTCCAACCCACATAGTGAAGCGGGCGATTATGTAGAGGTAGTGCTTCGTGCCGAACGCGTTGCCCACGAATGAAGGCCCGCCCACTATTTTACCCTTAGAAAGCCTGCTATAGTAGAACATCTTGCTATACCCATAAGCTAAGGCTACTGCCGATAGGGAGGCTAGCATCATGCCTGGTAAGGCGTACCATCCATAGTATTTAACGCTGTATGGGCTCAGCACGAAAGTAGAGGGCCCGACTGTAGCTCCTATGCTCACTGCTAGCAGAGTGGAGAAGCCGTACTTCTTCTCGGGCTTGCTTATGAAGTATATTTTCCCCGTTATGGACTCTATTACTTTTATCTTTTTAAAAGTAAATCTAGCCAGTAGTATTCTGAAGATTACGGCTACTATTAATAAGAGGGGTACTATAAAGAAGAAGAGCAGTATTACTGGTAAGTTCGGAGAAATTAGCATTAAATCCATTATAAAGGGTAGGAAGAGGATTAAAGTCACTGTCTCGGTGAATTCTGGCGGTAGATTCGCGACTTGAAGAAGCGAGAGTAGCGTAATCATCAGTAGTATGGCTAGGGCGCCCGCCATGAACAATAGGTATTCCGCCAGGTTCGATATAAAGTCGAATAACTGTTTCCTCTTAGATTCGATTCCGGCTTTAAACATGCTATTCCTCCCTCAGAAATGTGCTTATAATGTGGGCTTGGTACAGACTGGCAATAGCTATAGCCATCATGACGAAGCCTATAATTTTGAAAAGCGGGTCAATCGCCGCTAAAACCTGTGGATTTTGAGATATAAGCTCTAACGTTTTCTGAATTGTCGCAGTGGCGTTTCCGTGTATCTTCCCGAAGAATACGTATGGAGGAAAGAATAGGTATACGCCCATCATGAACGATATAGCGGCAGTTATAACCCATAACCCCTGCATTAGAAGTTGGAGCGTCTTATTCCCACCCCACGGATGACGCGCCACCTCCATAAACCGCCCTGTTTGCTCGTCCTTCCTCATCCTATCTACAATCTGAACTATCTCCTTCCTACTTTTCTCCTTGGATATCTTCTTCACGCTAGCTACTACCACTCGTTCTGGATTTTTAAGGAAGTTTTCGATTTCTTCAATTATTTTCTCAGCTTCTTCCTTTCCTTTAACGTATTCTCTCAGCTTCTCAGTTTTCTCTAGTATTTCGCCAAGCTCATCTCTGGGCTCTTCCGCCATTAACACCACCTGGCTTAGGTTTTAAGTTTATTAATCCAGATAAAAGTCTATTGTTAAATTGAGGGATTTATTTGCTCTCACGAAACGAAGTTGTAGAGGTATATACTGTTGGTCATTCAAATAGAAGTTTAGAAGAATTCTTAAAATTATTAGATAAATATGGAATAGGTATAGTGGTGGATGTCAGGAGATTTCCTTCCTCCCGAAGATACCCACATTTTAGAAGAGAAGAGCTGGAAAGAGCTTTGAAAGAGAAAAATTTAAGATATGTATGGCTCGGCGATAAGCTCGGAGGCTTCAGGCCTGGAGGATATGAAG
>JALURF010000072.1 GCA_027017165.1 Thermofilaceae archaeon | reverse complement strand
TATCATATCCTGGATACTCTAGCTCTCGATGATCGCGAGGCGGAGAACCGAGTAGAGGAATACGCGCAGGCTTTTGAAAAAGAAAAAAGTTTTCTTGAAAAAATTCTTTAAGGTATTATTACGTGAGAGTTAAGGATGGGCTGGTAAACTATATTCGCTACTGTGGCTTTGAGGATAAAATCTAGAACTATCATAACGAAGGCTATTGATAACAGGTTTTTCACGCTTTCCACATCTATGGTCTTTTTCTTCTTAGCGAAAATTTCAGTTATGGAGTAGAGAGGTCCAAGTTTAGCCTTTACAGTTTTCTTTACGATATAGTTGAATAATAGGTTATAAGAAAACCATGTTAGGGATACTCCCAAGCAGACATAGCCTATCACTCTAATTATAGCATAGATAGGCCACGAGAACAGGGCTACTGTTAGAAAACTGGATAGTCCTGGCTTGGCGTGTAGTAGTAGTACTCCTACATAGTAATTCATATAATTCAGTAAATAGGCTCCGAGAAGCAATGCCGCAAACCCCAAGGTTAAGATACCGAGCATTGAGAACACGATTATCTCTATGATTTTAGGTATCATAAAGAGGCTGGGGTCTCCTTCGGGTCCTTGTCCTGTCTCGATCCATTTGAACATTTCTTCTCTATATTTCTCTCCGTTTAGTATTATCTTAGACGCGGTTTCAGGCATATAGTAGCTGAAAATTATAATTATAAAGGTTAAGAGAAGAGCCCATGCTAGGATTAGAGCTACGGCTTTTTTAAATCGTTTAGTTATGACGAAGAATAAATACTGCGGATATACGGCTACAGTACTGAGCAAGGGAAGGAATAGGGGATGTACGTGCGCTAATGCTATCCCGGCCAAAGTGAGGAGGAGTGAGAAAGCGAGTACGGCGGTTATTCCTTTGGGCCATATTTTCCAAAGCTTCACCGCCGTGCTGATCAGGCTTAGCATGATATATTATCTACTGTTCGTGCTTAATAGTTTAGCGTTATAACTCTTTGCAATGGGAAAGTTAATATACTTTGCCACGTATAGTGTCTAGGTGCTTGGTTGTCTCAAAAAATTAAAGTTGGAAAAAATTTTGAGCTAGAAATTCCTAAAGTTTACGATGTTTTAAAGGAGAATGCGGAGAATGAGATCGAGAAGATTTTGGAAAAATATCCTAAATCTTCTAAAATGTGGAATATATTGAAGAACGATCCTGAAGTAAACGCCTGTTGGGATATAGCCAACTATGTTGCCGTCGCGAAACTACACTATAATGACCATGGAGACGTGCACGCTAAAATAGTTGCGGCTAACGCGCTTAAAATGTTACAGATACTCTTGGAGCACGGCATTCTCCCCGATGTTATGGAGGAGAAAGCTGGCGATGAAGATGATGCCTATCTAGTAGTTTTAGCCGGCGCGTTACTCCACGATATTGGAAATCAGGTGCATAGAGAACACCATAATCTACATGGAGTATACTTGGCTATACCGCTCTTAAATAGACTGTTACCACAAATTTACGGCAACTCTGAGAAAATGTATGAAATACGCGGTCACATACTACACGCTATTTATGCTCATGAATCGGATACGAAAGATCTTACGAAAGAAGCTGCTTTAGTCGGTATAGCGGATGGAACCGATATGACTAAGGGGAGGGGGAGAGTAGCTTTCGACTCTGGGAACGTTAATATTCACACGGTATCTGCTTTGTCTATTGAACACGTAGAGATAATGGAAGGTATGGATAAACCTGTCAGAATTTTAATTGAGATGAATAATAGCGCTGGAGTATTTCAGGTTCAGGAGACTCTCGCCAAGAAGATAGCTGGGAGCCCCTTAGAGCCCTATATAGAAATTATCGCTCAGACAGAGCCGGAGGGAGCCCCAGATACGAGAATTATACATAGAATAGTTATAAGAAAGGAGCGTTTCGAAGCATTATAATCCACTTTATTTATACAATAGTGCTTATAACGAGTTTAAAGAATTTAGTAGTATATGATAGATTCGATAATCAACTGGATTTTAAAAAACGGGGATCCTTGGACTCGATACAACGTACTGACTCGTATGTTAGAGATTCCCGAATCTTCCGCCGAGGTTGAGGAAGAGAAAGATGCTATGTTTAGAGATCCTAGAATAGTACGGCTATTCAATCTATTAGAGTCTGTAGATTGGAGTAATCCTCCCTGGACATATTTGAGAGACTCCTCTATGCCCGTGCACATTCTAGGTGTTTTAGCCGACTTCGGTTTTAAAGTATATGAAGACCGTAGGCTCTGGAGGATATGCTCTGGAATCTTAGAACAACAAGATGAGAACGGGGAGTTAAAGTTTAAGCCTTATATCGTCCAGCCGCTGACCTGTCTATCTTCTACGGCGCTCTATCCTGTTGTAAAAATGGGATTTAAGAGGGACGAACGGGTTTTAACTGCTGTGAACGCATACCTAAGCTCGACTCTTTTCCATAAAGGCTGGAGGTGTACGCTAGAACCTTTTAAGGGTTATCTTTTCGATCCAAAAGTCGCGAAGATGGATTATAGGTTGAAAAGGCGGGAATCTTTTCTAAAATCTATGGCTAGGCGTGGCGTAACCTGCCCCTTAGCCACGTTGAATATTTTAAGAGTATTAGTTGAGTACCCGGAGCTCTTAGAGCATCCCCGCGTGATAGAAGCCGTTGAAGGCCTTCTAGCACACTGGAGAATTAGAGGTAGACCTTGCGGCTTCGGAATAGGCTCTAACTTTATGAAGCTCAAATACCCGTTTGTATGGTACGACATACTGAAATACACTCATGTTCTATCTAAAATTCCCTATGCCAGAGAACGGAAAGAGTTTAGGAAAGTGCTCGGAGTCTTGTGGTCTAAGAGGTTGAGCGATTACACGTATAAGCCCGAGTCAGTGTACCGTTTCTGGAGGGAATTCGATTTTGGAGTTAAGAAGCCCTCGCCCTGGATTACACTCTTAATTTATGAAATTTACAAGAATGCCGGGTTTCTAGATATCTAAAACTGAGCTCTAGGTTAATTCTCTCAGTAACTTTGTAACTCTACTCATATTGTCTATCGAAAAATGAAACAAGTATTTATATCTTTATCATAAAGAGAAAATAAAACTGTCATTCCTCAGAATTTTTCCTGTAATCTTCTCTAGAATACGAGTAGAAACTTATCGGACCGATGACTTTTATTCTATCAGATAATGCCGTGTATACTCGCGTCGGTATTTTAACTGGACCTATAGCGTGTATTCTATCGATAACTCTTTCAGCCAAGTCTGGGTCTACATCTTCCGCAAATTCTAGAACTCCTATACTCTTTATCCTAACTCTCCTCCCCTTCCTAAGCCATTCTTCTAAAAGATCGTTCGTTATCCTCAAGGAAGATACATAAGCCAAGTCTACTTTTTCTCCTTCCTCTACTTCCACCCTCACATATGAAGGCCCTTTTTCAGCCAGTCTAGCTGTTTGAACTATAGTTCTTAACGTATCTCTAATCCTAGGTATTAAAACCAATTTTATAGATTTAGCGAGGCTATCGTACTCCAGCCTATATTCCCGCCCTATGTAATCTACCAGTCCTAACGTGTGTAAATCATCTAGATACTTCCGAGCGGTGTTGGGGCTTATGTTGAAGTGTTTAGCTATTTCCGTAGACGTTACGCTTTTCTTCTGTTCTATAAAGAGATAGATATCTTGAGCCAGCTTATCTAAGCCGAGAGAATATAAAACCCACCTTTTGATGATTTCTTCCCTCTTCTCCTCAGGCACGCCCTCCGGCACTCTAAGTTTTCTTATAACCCATTCAGCTAAAACTTCAAATTCCTCACCCAACTTCTCCACCTTCCTCGACGATTATTGTAGAAGCTTCAACATCTATACCTTTAGAATCAAAATCCCCCACTTCTACCTCCTCCCCCATATTCGATATAACAGTTATACTATGGTTTTCCAGGTCGATATCATCCACGATTCCTTCAAATTCTACTATATCGCCGGAGTATACGTGTGAACCTATTATCCTAACTTTGGGCACGCTAACAGCCTTTAAATACTTTATATATGGTATAGCCTTCCTCACACTATTAAACGATTTCCCCCTAACCGACTTCGAGAAAAACCAGACATTACGGCTTGAATATATCTTAGCTATAGTCTTTAAAACTTCCATAACGCGGGGCAAAGTCTTCTTAATCAAAGCTTCTCTGAGAGGATACTTTATATAATACGCTTTTCCGATCTTCTCCACTAGGCCGATAGTATATAGTTTATCGAGTATTTCCCTAGCGTTTTCCTCTTCCAATTCGAACTTCGAGACTATATCCTCAACGGTAATGGTATTCTTAGAACATATGTAATCGTATATCCTATATTCCAGGTCGTTGAGGCCTAGAGATTTTAAAGCCCATCTCCTAATTTCTTCTTCAGACCCCGTGGTGGGAGGTTTAATTCTGCATATCCGCCACTCAGCCAGTACCTCGAATTCTTGCATTTTACTTCAACTCAAATTTTTATAATTTAAACTCAATATTTTCTGAGTTAAAGAACTATATAAATTATTCGCTCATTGGCATTTCACATATACCTGTGCTTTAATATATAAGTATGATTAATTCACATACCCTATGAAACGGAAAGAATATAGAGACTTTAGCGAAAATTTGATACTTAAAAAC
>JALURF010000071.1 GCA_027017165.1 Thermofilaceae archaeon | reverse complement strand
ATATTACATAAGTAAAACTTCCTGCTAGGTAATACCTATTCGATACTATTATTTTAAGTTCTTAGGACAGATTTGAAGGCTACAGGAGTACCTTAGACGCAGTGGCAACGTACTTGTCGTTTGAAACTATTACTAGTATTTTCTTCTCTCGATGTCTCAAGTGAATACTTATATATTTTGATAACATTAATATCTTGATATCTATGAGGAATATGTTTGTTAGAGGTATTGACGAGAATGTATATAGAGAGGTTAAGGCTAGGGCGGCCTTGTTAGGGATTACTTTATCCGAGGTTGTTAATATGGCTTTGAAGGAATGGTTGAAGAAACCAGTTATAATTGAGGATTCGGGCGGGGATATTAGAAGGATCGTAGATAGGCTCGTTGATGAGTATTTAGCGAAAGGAGTTAAGGGGTATATTGTCATTTTTAACAAAGGCGAGAAGCATGTAGTGTGTCGTAGCTTAGATGAGGCTATTGACAGTATTAGAAAGGCCTATGTAGAGGAAAAAATACACTCCGCCGTGATTAGGGAGATTAAACCCAGACCCGTAAAGTTTCTAGAAATCGGAGGTGGAATGCTTGAAATACGCGGAGAAGTATGATATCTCCATCGCTCCGCCTCAACCTTTTTTAAAAATGGGCATAGTTAACCCAATTACGAATGTGAGATTGGAGGAGCGGGCTTACGTCGACACTGGGTTTAGCGGGAGCCTAATCATAACTAAAAACGTGTATGAGAAGTTAAAGCTAAATCTAATCGAGGTCGATGAGGAGTACTACGCTATACATGCTGGGCATTTTATCACTAAACTCAGGCCCGTCATCGCTATTGTTGAAGTTGGAGAATTTTACCATGCTAGGAAGAAGGTATTCGTCCACCCCTATATAGATAAGATACTCGTAGGAAGAGATATATTAAACGAGCTACATATCTGCCTAAACGGCCCTAAGCGGATTTTAGAACTTAGAGGTTAACGCGTTTTCCAATAGGCTACTACATCTCTCCCTACTATTTCTTCAGCATCTTTTCGGGTATTAAGCATCTAGAGGCGCTAGTATCTAGGTAAGCCTCGTACTCTTTCTCGCCTTTAAGTCCTTAATTCTAATTTTTACTGTAGGCATATTTCACTTGCATAGTATTTTCATATGACCAACCTAAAATAGGTAGCTTGGAGCAACGCAGTAAAAATTAGTATTAAGCTTGTCTTTATCAGCGAATTAGAAAAACATCCCCAGTCAACAGTTTAAACGACTGGGGTAAACGGGAGTTTTAAAGTTGGAGGCTTTTTCTTTGATAGGCGGCGTATTATTAAGATTATAATCATTATCGGCACTACTAGTACTATTAAGCCGAGAATTACTAAGCCAAAGATTGCTCCGAAGAATCCAACTCCTGAGGCTTCTTCCGTCCACCATTTCTCGTAACTTTTTGATATCTGTGGACTATTCATGGGCTTATTAGGATATGTTGTGGTCGTCATTCCGGGAGTTAAGATGTGAGTTGTATTATATAGGTCTGCGACTTGTATCTCTCCGCTTATTAGGGTTATTTTCGTCTGGTTCAGGAGGTCTACTGCAACTACGACCTCCGGATCTGGGCTATTTAGTGCGGCTGTCCCCGTTATCACTGTTATTGGACCATCGTACTTAATGTAGACTTCAACACCTGCTGGTATATAAAGCGCCGTAGCCGAGAGAACCCATATTTCAACTCGCTTTTGCACGTTTGGCTCTTTAACACGGATGATTATTCTTCCCTCAATTTTACCCATTTTGCTAACTTCAAGCATTATAGACGTCGACTCTCCTGGCTTAGGAGACTGTCCGCTAAACGTTATCCTTATCGCTTCGTTGGGTTTTAGCTCATCTCCAACGTTTAGTGTTTTCCAGACTCCTAAAAATCCTCCATCATGCTCTATCTGAAAGCGGCTTTCGCTGGGCGGGGGAGTAATATACTTTACCGTTAGCTTAGGGGCTAGCGGCGTTTTATAGATAGCTACGTTGCCCGGAGTATCTTTTAATAAGTTTGAAGCTATTAAGAATACTTCTCTACTGCTTGTTTCTGCTATGTGAGATTCATAGACGTAGTAGCCAGAGCCTTTACCGAATTTTTCAGGATATCTTTGGCTGTGTAAGTCGACAATGCCATCTCCTGGTCCCGTCAGTTTTTCTAGTAGATCTCTGTCGTAAAGGTGTATCCCGTAGAACCTAATTAGCCTACCTAGAAATCCTCCCAACCAGTTTTTAGTCCCACATATCGTGTAGTATCGGACATTCGGGTCGTTTGGAAGAGAGTTAAGCATTGTTAAGAACTCGCTATCCGGGACCTGCTCTTCGAGCAATGGGCCATACTTACCAGTGAAATGACCGGGAATAGCTTGTGTAGACATAAGCAACGCCCATACCTTGGGCGGTAAGGGGAATTTTCCAGTAAGTACATCTACATATATTGGGGCTAAAGGCGATCCCAAGTTAGTTGTGCCGACTAGGATTAAAGTATGGACGTAGAGAGCTTTTGGCGGTTTTTGTCCAGGCCAAAATCTAGGGTCGTGCCTTAGCGCTATATAAGCTCTTGAGACGAGACCTCCGCCGCTGTGGGCTATTATATCTATCCTAGTGACGTTCGCATTATATTTATCCATAAAGTCGTGTTGTACTTCTTCTATTCTCCTGGCCAGATGTTGAGTAGCAACTATAATAGCGGATTCAGTCGCAGGCCAGTCTGCGGTATATACTTCAAAACCGTCTTCTCGGAGCCACAAGGCCATCTTCTCCCAAGTATCGCTGCTAGACCATGTTCCGTGTACAAGGAGTATAGGTCTCTTGTAGAGTTTCACAGTTAGCTCTGCTGGTTCGTAGCCGGGAGCTGTTATAATGAGCTTTAGGGGTAGCCCGTTTTGTGGTATTTGGTCCTGTTTTAAGCCTAGTTTTTCCGCACTAGGTATATACTTTATTATGGCTTCGCCTTTAACGGCGTCTACAGTTACTTGTATTGCTCCATCCATTAAAGTCACTGGGATTGTTTCATTTGTAGATAGCTTTACCGAGACTTGAATGCTTGACACGTCGTCGAGGGCTACACCTTCTAAGTTGCTAAAAACTTCGATGAATTTTCCGCTTTCCACAATTTCTTCCTGAACTTTTATCTTAAAATGGGCTTCTCCCTCATTCTCGTTGTATAATGCCTCGTCGTTCCTCCAGTATATAGCGTAGATCGCAAGATTTAGAGTTGTGTTGTATGGGGGAGCTCTAACCGTTAAGGTTATCGTTTCTACGCCTTCGCCGCCTATAAGGAAGTAGCCTTGAGGCTCTGTAGGCAGAAGGCTTTCTAAGTCTTCATCGTATAGACCTATCAGTATCTGAGTTTTTTCTGGAAGCTTATAGCTGAAGGTAACGGTAACCTGGTATAGATCGGCCGGAGCGACAATACTGGGGTATTGGACGTCGTCGATTCTTAAAGAGTAAACGGGCTCAGATATATCGGATAGGACTGGCCATTCAATGCCTGCGGCGTTACTGCAGTTCCACCAAGGGGCATTACCAATTCTAATGATTATTACAATAATTTTCGTATCTCTAGTTATTGTTTTGCTTAGTTGTCCCTCTATTTCACCGTAAAAAGAGTCATAGTCTTCGTTGACAGTTTGTTGCCATTCTGCTTGATGAATCCACGTGACATATTTATCGGCTTTTGAAGAGCAGCTTGTACTCCACTCGAAGTCAGTAGTGTTTAAGCCTATTATCTGTAAGAGTCCATACTCCGTTTTCTCCTCGCTGTATTTTCCGTACCAAGTCCACCATATCTTATACTTTGGCGCTATATCTGAGGTTAGATTACTGAGAACTTCTCCGGAATCTTGATCATAAAACCAGATATTATCAATTTCTACTTTAACCTCAGACGGAGATGTATCTTTCGATTGAAAGTTAGCTACTACTACCTCGTCTTGTAGCTGTTCTAGAATTTTACAGTTAATCACCGATGAAACTCCGCTCCATACAATTATCTTTACTACTCTTTCATCTATAGGTGCTGTGTAGTTTTCACCGCCAAATTCCAATGTAACTTTTCCTTTGAATGGAGGAGAGAGTCTGAAATTTCCTCCACTTATATCTACGATGCTGTATCCGTCTTTATTTATGTAGCTAGCGCCCCAGTGTAAGCCTAGGATTCCGCATCCCTCTTCTCCGTGGGCGGGCGTTTTATACTCTATTGTTATCTTAAATTTTGGTTTGTCTCCTATTCTAGGAGGATTAGGCGTAATAGATGCATCAACTATTTTTACATAGTATTCTTCTTGCGTGTTTACTTTTGATGGGTATATTGCGAATATTTGGAAGAATAGAATTGTCGTTAAAATTCCTATTAGTATATTTCTTTTCAAATATTTCAACTCTTGCGTAATTATGCTCTCGGTCCTGGTATATATATATGTTGCCTTAAACTAGAGATGTTAATTAGAATTAGAGACAGAGGAAGAACTTAAAAAGGGCAACAATAGGCAAACTACGGATTGGAGAAGCATGGTTTGCCGCAGGTTCTATGTATACTTGTTTCTACGAGGAATGGTGTAAAAAGAGCACAGTGAAGAAGGCTTAGGGCAGTCGAAAAACTCATAAAAATGATAGCTGGGAAGCTGTAAAACATTTAAAACTTTAACAAGAGAATCTCAGAAATTAGCCAGTATCGAGGAGTTCTCCGCATTTCCGGCGGAAAGTCGAGGGACTCTGAAGCCTTACAATAAAAC
>JALURF010000070.1 GCA_027017165.1 Thermofilaceae archaeon | reverse complement strand
TTCTTCCACAGATATGTTATCAACATCTATGAATTCTTTGTAGTGGCGTCTATAAGGTTCTCCCTTTACGAGTATCGTTATTTTTCTTTTATATTTCTGTCTCGCTAGGGAAACTCCCTTAATCTCTTCCCACATTTTTATCGGAATTCCGTATAGTTTTTGAACTCTATCCCTGTAAAGTACTGGAATTACGTTAAACGAACAGAAGGGTATTAAGCGACCGTCAGGCGATACGTAGTGGATATCGCATCTTTGAACTCTTGCTACGTCGTGATTGTAAAGGTCTTGAAAATGCATCATGCCTATAAATAATGTTTTGTAGTGGAACTTGCCGAGCGAACTGTAATCGTGTTTTACAAAGATCTGATATAGCATTTTGACTATTTCTTTTCCCTTCTTTAAGCTTTTAGGGGCTTTTTTACTGTCTACGAATTTTCTAAGTTTTACGAAAAAGTCCAGCATCACTAAGTATTTATTCTTCCCCCTCTCCAGCTCTTCTGCTTTTTCTTCCAGATATTTAAAGAATTCCTCTACGTTCACGAATCTAGTGATTGGTATTATTTCCCCATTTTCGTCTTTAAATATATACGTTGCAGCGCCACATGCAAAATGTGTAGTTAAAGTGAGTTGGTATTTACCTGTTAAAGCTTCAATAAAATGAGACACGGGGGCTACGGAGGGCACAGGATACCAGTCATATCTGCTTATTATACCGTTTGACTGTTTTTCGATGAGGGCTAGTGCATCTGGAATTGTGATTCTGAGCTTACTTCGTTCTGCTTTTGAGACTCGACCTGTGAGAGAAACTGGTTGGAAATTTACGCCCCGTACTATATCCATATTCATAATGCCAAATCTTATGATATCCCATAATTCGTGATCGTTTACGTTTCGTAAAATTGTGGGAACTAGCACCACGCCTAAATGGGCCTGTCTAAGGTTATCTAAGGCGTATGGAATCTCCCAATGATTCTTAGGATTAGTGTGAGGAGTTACGCCGTCAAAGCTCATGTATAACACGTTGGTACCAGCTTGTCTCAGTTTTTTAGCAAGTTCTCCATCGTATGCTAGTCTTATACCAGTAGTATTCACTTGTACATGGGTAAACCCCTCCTCCTTAGCTATTTTCACGATTTCTACTATATCGTCGCGCAGGAGCGGCTCTCCACCCGTAATTTGAAGAGCTTTTGGGGGTACTGGGGCCAGTTTTCTGGCTTCTCTTAGCATGTATCTAACATGGTTTAAGGTCGGTTCGTATACATAACCCGCTCTTGCTGCGAAGAAGAAACAATACCAGCAGCTTAGATCGCAGCGATTAGTGGCAACTAGATTTAAAAGTGCTGTATGCGATTTGTGGCGTGGACATAAACCACAGTTATAGGGACATAGAGTTAAAAGAGGTACGTTGGTATTCTTTATTCCTTTGCCGTCAAATTGCCATTCTTTAAAGCGCATATATAGCTCGTAGTCTCCCCAATAAACTTCTTCTATCTCTCCGTGTATCGGGCATTCCTTTCGGATCCACACCTTTTTTTCTTTTTCAAATATTACCGCTTTTAAGAGCCTAAGACAATTAGGACATAAGGAAAGCGTTCGCACGATTTCGCGTTCTCCCCTCCTCACTTTTGGCTCTATCTCTAACGCCAATTCATAGTCCTCATGCAACCTGGGTAGGAGTTGATGCCTAACTTCTTTTCCCAGTTTTTCGAAAGCTTCTACATTGGCGTCGAGTAATTCATGGTAGTTTATAGAAATTTCTTTCGCCGCCGCCATATTACCACATTAAAATCAGAGAGAATATCCCTGACATATAAACTTTTCATATTTTTTACCGTATGAAAGGTTTGAATTATTACTCTGTGAAGAGAGTTTTCAGGTTTCTCCACGATATTTCTTTAAAAGTTCTAGAGAGATAAATTATGCTTATAGATCCCGTTATTATTGCTTCAAAAACTACGATTACACTCCTAGTTAGCAACGTAACGAGTGCGGCGGTCTCCTTGGGAACTCCAAGTACTACAAATGTGGAGATCATAGCGATATCTAAGGCTCCCGCGTTAGCTGGTATTCCCAGGGGAATATTATCCATGAGGCTGTAAATAGGGTAGGCTACTGATAAGGTCCAAAAACTTATATCCTTATAATTCACCGCTAAGAAGAACAAGTACGGTATTGCTACGCCTAACGACCATTGTAGCAGTAATATCAAAAAGCTTCCCAGTATGGCGACTTTATACTTTTTCATTATTCTGAGAGAATATTCAAAAGAATTAAAGAAATCATCTATTTTTTTCTCAATCTTCAAATTTTTCTTTCTTAAAAATATAGAAAGAATTCTGCTCATCTTTCTAATGAACTCGCGTAGTATGTAGATTCTCTTTAATAGAGAGAGAGCAATAAGTAAACCAATCAAAGATAAAATCATAATCACCAGACTTTGATATAATATTCTTGAACTCATAGATTCATGAGAAATTGATAGCATTATAAGTCCTGTAGTTATATAGAAGAGAAAAGCCATAGCATTTAATAGCCTATGTATAACAACGGTTGCGGCCGCTTTGCTCATATCCAGGCTATAGTGTTTCTTTAACAGTATTAGGCGGAGGGCTTCACCTGTTATGAAAGCGGCGGGTATAAGCATGTCTCCAAACCATCCTACAACTACAATTAATACGGAATCTTTAATTGTTATCTGTGGACAGATTATTTTTACTAAGATGAACCACGCCACGGAGTACGTCAGAATAAATAGTATGTCGACGAGTAGTATCAACGGTATGTATAAAGGGTTAATTTCGCAAATTTTGCTGAGAATATGGCGTAAATCTATGTTTAAAGCGTGAAGGTATATCATGAAGAAGATAATGCCCAATAGGAGGAGAATTAAGGACTTATTATGTTTTAGTCTTTGAGATATTCTCATTTTGCCCATATCTAAATGTTATGAAAATGATATTCTAACCCTTTTACCGGCGAAATGTTCAATTATTTTTTCCGCTTGGGATTTCGGAAAAGGAAGTCTACGCGAGTATAGTTTGTTAATTCTCACATTATACTCGGATGTGCCGTCGGGAAGCCATATTATATCTACTCCTTGAACTCTTACGGGATAAAGTATCTGCTCCACTAAATCTCTGATATTGGGGAGCTGTTCTACAAATCTTACTCGCCCATAACCTTTTGAAGATAGTGTCCTAGCGACTTGAAATAAAACTCGCTTCTCCACGTTAAAGGAATTTCTGACAAGAAGGAAAGTGTTCTCATCTATGCGTACAGCTTTTTTAAAGGAGAGTCTATCTAGCTGTGGATATTTTTTCTCTTTTAATATTACTAATTCATGTGCTATATCAACATCAAGCTCCGTTATCTCCCCTCCTTCCAAGCGTTTCTGGTCCTTAGGACATAGAACTTTTGTTCTGGCACAGAAGTAACATATCGGTAGCTCCATTACTGACACCTATTCATCATTTTTATCTACCTCTTAATTTAATTTTTGTCATTGTCCTATGGTTCAATAAATGCCACGATAACAAAAGCGATCAATGCTGTCGAGCAATATATTTTAATATTATATTTTTTACATATGTCAAAGGGCGATTGGCCTTGAATAGAACGAACGTACACCTAACCGAAAAACAAATTGAAATACTGCGCACATTGCTAGCAGAAAGCAAGGTAATTAAAGTTTTCACAGTTGAAGAGAATCAAAGCATGCTAGCTAAGAAGCTAGGAATAACAAGACAGGCCTTAAATGTCCATCTTAGAAAACTTAAAGAAGCAGGTTTTGTAAGGACTGGACGCGGTTTCATCGATTTAACCGATAGAGCCCTTGAAGCGTTGGGAATACGCACAGCCGAGGCTTTCGTAGCTATAAAGATAGAGCCTAGGGCTAGGGGGCAAGCTTATACCCGTATAAAGACTCTCCCCGTGGAGAGAGTGTATAGAGTTACGGGAGATATAGATCTGCTAGTAGTTATAAATCAGGCTCTTTTAGACGATTTCTTAAAACAAGTTTCAAAAATAGATGGCGTAAAGGATACGACCACATATGTGGTTATTGAGCGACTTGTCTAAGTGAGCGGGGATATTGAGTAATATGAGATATTGCCTTCTTTATCTATGATCGCTAGTATAGGAGTTTTTCTAGAACGAAGAGCTCGAGTTACTACGCTTTCCAGCTCGGCAAAAGTTATCTTTAAGCCCTCGCGAAGGCCTATTATTAGGTATTTTGTAAACTCGGTGTTTTCACCGATTTTACGTGCACGGTATTCTACAGTTACGTCACTGAATCCCTCTTTAACTATAAACCCTCTCTTTCTCAGGTCATAGTACAAGATGTATTTAATCCAAAAGAGAGGATCTTTTTTCGAAAAGTAGTTAACCAGATCTAACTTTGATAGCTCTTTACCGTTTTTGTAGATTTTAAGTCTTCTTTTCTCAACCAGGTATAGAGCTTCCTCTGGAAAAAGCTTTAGCTGATTTTCACTTAGAAGAGTTCCGTAATTGCCTTTATTTTGAAGGAGTAGTATATCTTCTTTTTCCTCAACTATAATTTCTCCGTTAAGTAATACAGCTTTTGCTATTTTTTCTTCGCTCATTTTCTCGCTCTTTGTATTTATCAATAAGCTTTATAGGTTTCTATCAGGGATAAACTAATGGTGATGTTCGCTTGGTTAAAATGCCAGCTCGTAAGATTACATGGGACTATGTAGTCGATTTGTGTAAAAAACGCGCTATGAGAATTAGAGATGATGGCTATAAGCCGGATGTAATAG
>JALURF010000069.1 GCA_027017165.1 Thermofilaceae archaeon | reverse complement strand
TTGCAATATACAATTCTTCAAAGAAGAATTTTTTCTTGGATTTAATTGTAATTCTTAATCCTAGCTTGTCTATAAGCTTGTATAATTTTTTTAAATTCATACATGAGGAAAAAACACAAACTATTCTACCAGTTTTCTTTAAACGTTTAATAGAATCGAGTATGAATTTCTCGGATACCTCTATCCCATCGCTACCTCCACTCCACGCCATATCTTCTTCTGCTTCTGTAGGGATATAAGGAGGATTAAAAAACACATAATCGAAAATTTCGAATTCCCTTACCGGCTTTAGCGAGTCACAGCAGATTAGATCTACATTCGGGTATAATCCGTTCATCTTTAAATTTTTTAAAGTACACTTCACAGCTTCTAAATTCAAGTCAGTGGCTAAGACAATATTATTTCGCGCTAATTCCAGAGTTACCAAGCCAACCCCACAACCTATTTCGACAACTCTGCGCTTTCGTAATGTTAAACTCTTCACGGCATCGTAGAGCAGAAACGTATCGTCTGAGGGTTCATATATAAAATCACAGACAACAATTTTAAAATTATTTATGGGTATTACTGGTGCATCGGATGAATCCATATTATTCTAATCCAAGTAGCTGTTTCGCTTCTTTACTCATTCTATCAGGCGTCCAAGGAGGATCCCATACTAGCTCAACTTTTACCTCATTAACCTCGGGTATTCCCTCTTTTATAGCCTCTTCAACCATTTTAGTTAGAAAGACGCCGAGGGGACATCCGGGAGCCGTAAGCGTCATCTTGATATAGACATTGTTATTATCGTCGACTTTAACTTCGTATATTAGGCCTAGATCTACAATATTTACTGGTATTTCAGGATCATATACGCTTTTTAACACTTCTAATACTTGCTCTTTAGATACCATTCCGATTGTACCCCGGAGATTTTATATTCAAGACATTTATAAAGATAGTTTTAGGGAAGTATATGCAGGACTTGATAAGCGGCGTTCTGGCGTCTATGGGGGTCGGGTTTCTTTTCGGTTTTTCACTAGGATATTTCTCTAAAAAAGTGCTGAAGCTACTACTTCTCTTTTTAGGGTTTCTATTGGCGATTCTTATTTTATTCGAATTTTATGGAATTATAACCGTTAATTATGAAAAATTGGCTGAGATTCTTCTAGGAATTAGGACACCATCATATAGTATAATTGAGCAAATAAAGGATTTTTTATGGAATAGGTTTCCCTTTGCAGCTAGTTTCTTTGCTGGTTTCTATTTCGGATTTAAAAAAGGTTAGTATCCGGCTCTTGCGTGGCTTCTAAGTATAAATATTTTGAACGTCTCCAAGCATAGACTAACATAGCGAATCCTATACAGTAAAGTATTAGGGCCAGGGTTAAAATCCTATAATCCAGTGGCTGAAAGGCTATTATTGTTGTGAAAAAGGCGACTATAAACGTATATGCAGATGAAGCGTATAGGACCGCTATTAAAGAGCTCGAAAATGATAAGATTAGCCTATCCCAGAAAGGTATTTTATAGCTCTCACTTTCGAATAATTCTCTTTCTGGTTTATGTAGCCGTAGTTTGCTGATCACGAGGATTTTCACTATCCATAGAAGAACTATGACGATTTCTATAGCTAGCATTATCGATAATTCTTTAGGTAATCCGAATAGGCTAAATTCCACGATGATTAAAAGGCTTGCTTCTATTTTACCTTAACTCAAAGGTTATTAACAGGAGTACGGTAATAATTAGAGGTAGTAATGAAGGAGGCTAGTTTCTACGAGAAAATCGGGGATACTAAAGTTAGGTGTAAGTTATGTCCTTGGCATTGTGTCATAGAAAGCGGTAAGAGAGGCATTTGCGGAACTCGTGAAAATAAGGATGGAATACTTTATGCCTTAAACTATGGCAAGATAACAGCTTTAGCCATTGATCCAATAGAAAAGAAACCACTATTTCACTGGTACCCGGGAAGCCCTATCCTGAGTATAAGCACTTTTGGATGTAATCTCCAATGCCCTTGGTGTCAGAACTGGCATATCTCGAGAGCATCGCTGGAAGAGGCTATTTATGAGGATAGAAGACCGGAGGAGATAGTGGATTTAGCGAAACGATATGGCGCTCCATCTATAGCATATACGTATAACGAGCCACTCATATGGTATGAATACGTTTACGAGACAGCAAGTCTTGCCAAAAGAGAAGGCATAAGAAATGTCTTAGTGACTAACGGTTTTATAGAAAAAGAGCCCTTAGAGGAAATCGTGCCTTATATTGATGCTGCAAATGTCGATATTAAGGCTTTTAAGAGAGAAACTTATTTAAAAATCATAAAAGGAAAGTTAGAACCTATTCTAGAAAACGTTGTATACATGAAAGGCAAGGGAGTACATATCGAGACTACATATCTCATAGTCCCAGGAGTAAACGATAACTATGAGGAGATTAGAAACTTCGCCCGGTGGCAGGTGGAGAATTTAGGACCCGATACTCCTATGCATTTTAGCCGCTTCTTCCCTCACTACAAGATGGCTCATGTTCCGCCTACTGATGTAAAAGTATTGATAAAGGCGAGAGAAATAGCGATGGAGGAAGGCGTTAGATATGTTTATATAGGTAACGTGCCCGGCCATGAAGGCGAGAATACCTACTGCCCTAGTTGCAAGCGGTTATTGATAAGACGAATAGGATTTGAGGTTATAGAATGGAATTTGACAGATAATATGCGTTGCAGATTCTGTAGCGAGAAAATAGCTATAACTGGAGAACGTTGGATTGAGAGCTATAGATTTCTACTGTTTTAGTAAGATTTTTTCAAGAGCGTCTATATCGGCATTATGCAAGCCTATCTTAGCTGGTCCTCTAGCCTCTATAATTCCTCTATCCGATAATTTCTGAATCGTCAGCTCTATCTCTTCATCGGATATTCGCTCTAAATTCCGCTCTTCACATAATACTTGGTAGTGCTGTTTTACCCTGCTTAACGTTACATAAGGTTTACCTGAAGTTTTTAGCGCTTTAATTAATGATAGTAATAAAATTCTATCGTCCGCGTTAAGTTCTTCAAGCGATTCGGAATATGGTAAACCACTAGTAGCTTTCAGCACCTTTCTAACATGATTCACCGTGATTTTGGCCGATCCCTCATTCTCGGCCAGAATTCCGGCGTACAATAATAAATCTAAGGCGTATCTGATATCTCCTTCAGCATAATCTGAGGTTACCTCTGATATAAATTCCAAAACTCCCTCTCCAAGGCATTCGGACCTTATAGCCTGACTTGCTCTGTAAGCTAATATGTCCAGTATTTGTCGATAGGAGTATCGCGGAAATTCTATTACAAACTGACCCACGGTTGATTTAACAGCTGGATCCAAGTATTTCCTCCATTCGCGATTACGTGCTACTAGCAATAGTCCAAGTATTCTACTAGCTCCCCGAGATAGCGTTTCGCTGAGTCTTGATAAATCGTATACTATCTGACTCACATGACTATTCTTCTTCAAAACGTCAATTTCGTCTAGTGTTATCAAAGCGTATATATCTTCTTTCGATAAGTAGTCAAGAATTATTTTAAATTGTTCTTCGGCGCTTATACTTCTTAAGACTATTTTTCTAGAGAGTTTTTCAGCTAAATTTTTATAAAAAAGGAATCTAGTTGCCGCCTCTAGCTTTAAGTTTGAATATAAGTGTACAAGCGGAAAGCCATTTTCACGAGCCTTGTGCTCCAATCTCTTTCCAAGGAGAAGAGTTGACGATGTTTTGCCAGAGCCTAAAGGACCTATTAATTGAATTATTCTAGTATAGAGAATTTCTCTTCCTTCTATTATCTCGGAGAAGAATAAGCCTAGCAAATGGAGTTGCTTTTCTCTATGAGGAAGTTTTTCAGGTATATATCTTGTGGACAGCTTATCCCTATCCAGGAAAATGCGAGAAACCATCCTACACGTTATGGGTAGAGTAAAAGCTAAAGTATTACGTAAAGGGAGAGTCCGATGAAAGTAACGAATTGATCCATTAAATATAATAAGCTTGACTGGTATTAGGTGTATGGATGATGACGCCGTCCCAGGTAGTTGATCAGTGATAGCCTCGCGACAAGCTGACATAAAAATACAAAATGTAATTGAGCTCGCCTATTAGTTGAAATCTCAGAATTAGTATTTGAAATTTCGGATTTTATACTGTACACATTTTCTCGAAGATTATAGGTGTAAATCCCTCCTTTATCAATCTACTTAATGCTTCATTACCTAGTTTTTCGAGCAAAGGTTTTGCAAAGAACACGTATTCACGCTCTATAGTTTTACCGTTACTATCACAGTTTATGCCCCAGAATACGTGTACTCTTTTGTCTATTGAGAAAAGCTTCATTAGTGCGCATAGTTTTCGCCCATAAAGCTTTTCGTCGCATGAGAAGAGGTATTCGCTGAAAGGTATTACCATACCATCGTTTCTTTCGCCATAGGTTTCTATTATTTTTTCTTTAGGTATTTTCATTACTATATAATGATATTTTTGGAGAATTTCTCCGACTTTCTTTGAAAGTACTATGTCTATAAAATCGTGCAGGACAACATTATCTTTAATTGTCTGAACTGGTATTTCCACATCGATCAAGGCCAAGTCTTCAACACTTTTATCCATGTTTATCTTTTGAACTCTAATTTTCATTACGCGATAACTTTCGGGTATTTTCTCTTTTCTAAGCTCTCTCCTCCGAGAGCATCTACGACATATACGCCAATTAGCTGGTAGGTGTACCCTTCTTCTGCAACTACTACAGTTTTTCCATATTCCATTAAGGTAGAACCAGTTTACCCGAGCCTTGTCTCCCTC
>JALURF010000068.1:2283-4886 GCA_027017165.1 Thermofilaceae archaeon | reverse complement strand
GGCCAGGGGCCCGGCCTGAGATGTCTCTTCCCACAACCGCCGAAGGAAGAGGAAAAAATACCTGTCGTGGGAGTGGTTGTGGCTTTAATAGCTATGATTCAAGCTGTTGAAGCTTTGAAGATTCTAACAGGTTGGGGAAAACCATTAATCGGTACGCTTCTATTCTATGATGGTATAGTACAGAATATTGAGAGAATACGGGTTAGGAGAAACCCGAATTGTCCCGTCTGCGGGGCGAGGGGTTAGAGTTGAGGCCAGCGTGTGAATACGCTATAAAATACTATCTGCCGCAGTTGAGAGCGAAAATAGTCAAGAACCTAGTTGAAAAGTATGGCTGGAATATAAGCGAAGCCGCCAAAGTTTTGGCTATATCGCCTACAGCTGCGGCTAAATATTCTAGGCTACTGGAGACTTCTCAAATAGACTTAAAGGTTTTAGATGACGTGGCAGAGGTTTTAACTAGGAGGATTTTAAGGAAAAATCTGAGCTACGAGGAAGCTATAGAAATTATATGTAGCAAGTGTATAGAAATGCGGCTCGGCGGAGATCTCTGTCAATTACATAGGAGTTTTATTCCAGAATTGAAAAACTGTAGGGCATGTTTTAGTGTAATGGTTAAGAGCAGGGAGATAGCAGATGAAAGATCGAAAATCCTAGATAGCTTGAGAATGGCGGTTTATATGCTGGAATCGAAACGCGAATTCTCCCTATTGATTCCGGAGGTTAGGACCAATATAGTGATGGCCTTGCCCAAAGCTAGGAGTACGGCGGATATAGCGGGGATACCGGGTAGGATAACCGTGTATAGAGGTAGACCTTTCGCGGTGGCGCCGCCGGAATTTAACGCGTCGAAGTTCCTTGCTTCTCTCTTGTTGAAAGTCGTAGAGATCGATGAGGAGCGGAGATCGATGATATGTATAAAATATGACGAGAAGATAGGAGCTATTATACGCGCTTTAAACTTCACTTATGCCGAGTTTCACGGATGTAAAAATAGAGAGGAGTATATCAAGAGGTTTTCTCGTAGCATTTTAGAGACTTCCGAAGTTCCCGATGCCATTATAGACTTGGGAGGTATGGGTATAGAGCCCGTAGTCTACGTCACTGGTAGAAATCCAGTAGAAGTTGTCGAGAAGGTCTTCAAAATACTTGAGGAATACTTAAAGGAGGATCAGATGCGAAAAGATACGTCACCGATCCAGAGACCGTCGCATCATCATCTCGTAAAGTAGAGCTACGCCAGTCTTAAAAACTTACCTCTATGACCCGAATGATTTTAATAACCGATTACCTCTTAGAATACGGATAGATCAAATGGAATGGAAGCTACTACGCGTCGAAGACTACGTGCTCAGGAAGACAATCGAAAAATTGTTAGAGGAGAAACTACGCGACATAAGCAAAGCTGAAAAAAACATAATGACTTCTATAGCGGTTGAAGACTATAAAAACTACTTAAAGGTGAAATTGGACCTCCTCGGAGTAAAAGACGCCGATTACTACGTGTATCAGAAATTAAAGTCTATGTTCGAGCGACCTGAGCTTTTTAGAAAAGAGATAGAGGAGTGGCTCGAAGCCTGGCTTTTAAAGTGGAGACAGAGGGTAAAAGTAGTTTTCAAAGATGAGCAAGAGTTTGAAATGAAAAAGAAGATAGATGCAGAAACTATTGATCTCTGGGCGAATTTGAGAATTAAAAAAGAGCTTCAAGACCTTGTAATAGGATCGTTGATAAGGAACGGCGAATATTGCTTAACCAACGCTATAGCGGAGAGCATAATCAAGGGGGAATTATTCAAATACTATAAGTACACGGGTGATAAAAAGAAGCTTTCTGAGTTGCTGGAGAAAAACCCGGTCATACTGCTTAAAGACGTTTTACGCATGGTAAAGATGGTCTCCAGGAACAAAGGATACCTTATTTCAATCAAGCTTGACGATAGGATATTCAGCGAGCATAGGGAGGATAGGCAGCGAAGGTTTTTCTTTAGATAACCTTAACCACATAAGAATTTAAAGGAACTTTCAAGGCGTCAGCTATAGGTGTACACTTGGCCTTCAACATGAAAACCACTCTCTTGTCAATTATATCCTTTACCTCGTCTAAATATTCGAAATGAGCCATACCCTTAGCGACTATAAGATCAGCATTAAAAAGAGCAAGTTTGCACTCCTCTGATATTTCGTCCAGAAACACGCTGGCGCCATCTGTGCCCGTGCTTATAACTCTACTGAAGGATTTAAATAGGCCTATCTTCTCGGCCTCCTTTATGGTTACATCGTTCTGAAAAGCTCCTTCCTTTACGACGGCAATTGTAGTAGCACCTCTACTCTCTAATTCTTCCGCTAAAAGCCTATCCAATACAGCCTCTCCGGAGTTATCTAACAAAAACACTACGTTTAAACCCTTTACTTCGTCAAATATCCAACTCTCATCTACTTCAAGCTCCAAAGACTCTATCTCATCACAAATAGAGTTAAAGTCAAACGTGTAATCCTTAACGCCTAAATCTAAAGCGTTTCCCGCGAGAGAAGCTTTTACGGCTAGTTTTAGCCTGGAATTGGAGTTCATGAATTTTAGTCGTTTCTTCAAATTCTCGTATATT
>JALURF010000068.1:0-2273 GCA_027017165.1 Thermofilaceae archaeon | reverse complement strand
GAAAAGGAGAGTACTAACTTCGGCGGGAGTTCTAGGCTCTTCTTTTAAAATTTCAGAATACCGATTTAGGATCTTAATCATATATTCAATTCTATCGTCTGGATTTTTGAAAATTCTTTCAAGTTCCTGCTCTCTTACCTCCACTAGACACGGTATACACCTAGCTTTTATTCTCAACGTTCATCCCTTAGCGAAGAATTGCCATGGAACTATTTTAATCTACCATCTCTGAACTAATCTATGCAGGAAAACTTTGAAATTCTTCGCTACTATAGTAGGTGAGGGACTAATCAAGATTAAAGAGGCATACAACGAACTTACGCAGAAAGAATGGAGGATCCGGATAAGCGGATAGATTTCTTAAAATAGAGGTAGATTTAAGCTATAATAGGCACGCTAATAGCAATACTATTATGAACTTTTAACAAGAAGCCAAATTATTAAATTCGTACCGTGTTTAGTATGAAAATATTTTAAAATTTTAAGACTTTTTATCGATGATTTTTTACTTCTGTACTTGCATAATAGTGATAAAACTTAGGATACGGAAGATTTACTAATGAGGTCTGCACTAATCATAACGATATCATGGAGATGAACGAGAAGGAATACTCCAAAGCCGACGTAATAGGCGTATACGAAGTACCAGCACCCAGAAAAGCATACGTAGTCCTCCTAGAAGGAGAAGACTGGAACGGCTACATACTACCCATAATGATAGGGGTAGCCGAGGCATCCGCTATTCAAGCGGCGCTAGAAGGCTACGTCCCCGAAAGACCCATGACTCACGATTTAATAGTCTCGATGCTAGGAGCGCTCGGAGTCACAATAGAGAGAATAACAATAGACGCGCTTATCAACAACATATTCACGGCAACCATAGTCCTAAAAGAATCAGATAAGCACATCTACGTAGACGCCAGACCTTCAGACTCAATAGCCATAGCCTTAAGAGCTAATGCCCCCATATATGTAGCCAATAGATTGTTATCCAGCGCGATCCCCAAGGATTCCCTATCAATAGACTAACTTTACGAGAGTCGAACTTCTGCTTCAACGATTAAATGAAAGTTCAATAAGTTAGGTGAACAATACCTATAATAGTTTGTAACGGGATCATTATGGCATAAATTGATATTTAAACACGTTATTTCTCGTGACTATTCTAACATCGTAGACGGAGCCCCTACTTAACCTCAACGGAATATCAATTCTCATCTCTTCTCCCGGAAGTAGCACTTTCCCGATTTCGTAACGCACAGCACTCATAGTCTCATTTCGTAGCCAACAAGCTATAATCTCTGTTTCAAAACGGCCATTATTCCTAATGAAAATCGTAAATTCGCTAGGATTAAGCTCCACCGTCTCTATGTACAAGTAGTCAAATAATAATTCAAATGGATCTTGAGATTCCGTATAAATCCTAATTCTTGGAGAATCAAGTGTTAAGTTAAACCATTCATTAGCGTCAGATAAGAACTTATCCTCTAATCTCCATACGTTATTCTCTATATCGAATACGTAAACTTCCAAATTAAGAGATTTATTAGTTAGAGTTAACAGTTTATAAGTCAAATTGTAATACTCCGATACATCTAGATAAAGCTCAATATCAGCTCCATAAATCACAAAACTAGACCCAGGTTCTTCTCTCGAATAAGTCAATAATAGGGAAACTTTATCAATCCAAAATTCGTACTTTCCAAAAGACCAGATATAAATCTTAAATTCTAAAGTATTTGAGCCAATATTAAAGAGGCTTGGATTCAATGATATAATTTCAGACTGCCAATTTTCATCAAGAAGATAACTACCTATGCGGTTATTATTGATGTAAACATCAACATATCCGAAGATTCCAACATACTTATAACTAAACGTCAATCTTGCAGATTGAAGGCCTTCTCCAATATTAAAAGTTTGGGAAAGTGTAGCGCTTTTTCTTCCAATTCCCGTACTCTGATAGACAGCCGCATTATCAACTCCTCCAGTGTTATTTATGTATGTAATAGTAGTCCATTCATCGACAGGAGTATAGCTCCATGAATTAAGATCGTCGTTAAATTCCCCGTTTATTATTGCTTCCTCTTCCACGGTTACAATACCGCCTGGCATTGTTAAATTGAAAACCGTGCCCGAGACTACTACAACATAATCAACGCCTTTATTGTCAAGACTCGAATTTGTCCCTGATATCAGTTCCCCATTACGGATAATGAGAGATGATACTTCAGAAGCAGTATAACTATTATCGGTTACAGTATAGTTTGCGC
>JALURF010000067.1 GCA_027017165.1 Thermofilaceae archaeon | reverse complement strand
ATCTACGGTATTGGTGCACCACAGGAATATAAGAAGCAAAATATTCTAGATCATCTTCATAGAGGGAGTAGGTTGAAAATCTTAATAGCCGGAATAGGCAATAAGCTCTATAGCGATGATGGCTTCGGTCCAAGAGTTATAGAAGAGCTTACTAATTATGGACTACCGCCGGAGGTTGACGTTATAGATTATGGAACTAGCGTTTTTAAAGCTTTGCTAGACATGAAAGACTATGATTTAGTTATCTTTGTAGATGCGATAGATAAAGGCGGAAGGGCTGGCGAGATTTACATCATACATCCCCTACTCGATCAACAAACGAAGAGCAATAATCTGAGGATTAGTCTTCATGAGATAGACTTAGAGAAAATGCTTAAAACGGCTAAGGCTCTCAAAGTTCTCCCGAAGGAAGTCATAATTGTGGGTTGTCAACCTAAACTATTATCGGAAGGGTTAGAAATTAGCGAAGAAGTCGAACTCGCGGTAGAGGAAGCTGTAGCTATAATTTTAAAAATATTGGAAAGGAAGGGAGTTTTAGATAGAAAAGCTGGGTGTTAATAGTATTTCTCTCGCTTTCTCGCTCCTGCCGCGGAAAACGTGTATGCTGCAGGCTAGGCATGGGTCAAAGCTTCTTACAACGCGGACGACGTCTATTCCATTAAGTTCTTCAGAGATGGGCTCGGTCACTGGCGTATCTATGATAGCTCCCTCATAAGGTCCAGGATCGTTGTTCGGACCTCTCGGGGAAGCGTTCCAAGTCGACGGAGTGATTACTTGGTATCTATAGACTTTGCCATCGCGCATTATGCACCAATGCGCCAGAGCGCCGCGCATGGCTTCAATTAATCCAACTCCAATACCTTCACGCGGCCGTTTATATGGATTCCATATTTTGCTCTCCCCTTTCTTAACCATTTCTAGAGCCTTAAGTAGTAATTCATACGCTACATACGCTGAATAGGCGTGGTAGTAAGCTCGTGCTCTAACTCTCTCAATAGCGTTGACCCTTTCGGGTATCTTCCATTCGAACGTTAGCTCTTCACTTACTCTAAATCCAGCTACGTTAGCCTGTGGGAGTGTAAACTTTAGACTGCTACCGGTTGACTCGGGTACTTTCTGAGCTTTTGCGGTCACCCATAGTCTGGAGATAGGACCAGCTTCCACTACGTGGACTTTTCCATCAACTTTTTTCTTCCAGTCGTGCCATCGCGGAGCTGTAGTCCAAGAGTACTTCTGATCCCAGGCTTTTGGAGGACCGGGTCTGGGTATCGTGTCTTTATTCCAAGGATGCTCTGCGGCCAACTCGTTTCCTAAAGGATCTTTCTCTATATCTCTTCCATTCCAAGATTCATAATAGGAGTGAGTTACATACTCTCTAATTCCCACGTTTATCTCTACCAAATCGGTAGTTACTAAATTGCCGTTAATCACGACACCAGGAGTTACTCTACGTTTTTCACCCCACTTAGTCATATCCTCGTATTTCGCATTATAGGCGTAGGGATCTTCATATACTCCATAGCTTATTAGATTAGCTTCTCTGACTCCTACGTTGTCATAGTTCATATCTATCAAGAAGTTTATCAAATCATCAAAAGCCGCTATGAGTTCTTTAGAAAACGCTATCTGTTGAGCCAGCATAGCTGCGAACATCTCTAAATCCGTTGCAGCAATAGTCTTAGCCACTCCTCCGGGTACGAAAGAGTTAACATGCGGATGTTTTCCTCCAAGCAGGGAAGCCATCTTGCGGCCAATCTTAGCCATTTGGAGGCATTTTAGCCAAAGTGAACCGCTTAGCGGATTTAGGGCGGTCATTATATCGGCTATCGTGGAATATCCATGTAGGTCGCTTCTCTCAGCTTTGCGTTTTTGAGCCTCGTTCCATAACTCTTGATTAAGTTTTTTAACTACTACTTCGGAATAATCCGGACCTTGGAGTATGCCGCAACCTAGAGCCGAATCGTATAGTTGCTCGGAGAGCATTATTAGGTCTCTAACAGCGGTAGCGAAGGGAGGTGGAGGCGCGTTGTATGTCATGTCTACACATTGAACAGAAGCTAACCCGTGTGGAGTTGGACATACACCGCAGATTCTTTGAGTTATCCATATGGCATCCGCGGGTTCCCTATTCTTTAGTATAACCTCTACTCCTCTAAACATGGTTCCGTAGACATGAGCATCTATGTATTTCTTGGCGTCTAAGTCAGCTACAGCGTGGATAGCTAGGTGGCCTTCAATTCTCGTTAAGGGTTCGATAAAAACTTCAGCCTTCTTCATCTAGATCTCCCTCCTCTTAAGCCTATGAAGAAGAGCATAAATTTTACCCATAATATCGTGGAATGCTTCAACTGCGTATACGCTGGGCGGAGCTTTCTTGAAGAACGGCGAGAAGGGCTCGTCGGGGAATTCGGGCTCAGTACATCCTATGCAGATCGAGCCTATAGTTGGGCATCCACCAACGCCGTCTACGAATCCTCTACGAGGTATATCGCAGTGAGCTATTGGTCCTTTACAGCCTAATAATCCCATGCAGTAGGGCTCTCCGAATTTCTCCGAATACTTTCCTTCTGCGAAGAGTCCTGCTCTCGGACAGTTCTCGTGGGCTTTTTTATCGAAGAGGAATAGCGGTCTGTTATATTCGTCGAGAGCGGGCGGCGGTAAGAATCCTCTAACCGCTAATACTAGATAAGCCAAAGTCTCGGCTACGTGCTCTCCCTGGGCTGGGCATCCGGGAACGCAAACCACTGGTAATCCGGCTTTACTCTTCCAATCTTTACCGAAATACTGGAAAGCTCCCTTAGCACCTGTTGGATTGGGCTTGCCGTGGGGGATTCCTCCATAAGATGCGCAAGTCCCTACTGCAACTATGGCTACAGCTCTCTCTGCAAGTCTTTTTAACCAATCGTTAAAAGTCATGAATTTGCCGTTTTCCTCACCTATCATACACCAGAAACCGCCCATTTCGCCAGCTTTCCCCTCGTCTGGAATAGCCCCCTCTAATACTAGTACAAAGGGGTCAAGCTCGCCTTTAACAGCAGCTCTCAGATTTTTCAAAGCTTCTTCACCGTGAGGCAGCATTATCGTCGGGTGATATTGAAGGACTATCCCCGATGCTTGGGGGAGAAAGCCGCCCAGTATGTCTAAGAGGCTTGGGTGGGTGGCTCCGGTTAATGAAACAGTGCAGCCGGTACAACCCTGACCTTGAAGCCAGATAACGTTTATTTTCTCAACGCTCAAATGAGACACCTTTAGTCATTTTTCTGGCGTTCTATATATTACTTCCTTCCTTATATCCCTTTCAGGCACATTTCTTCCGGTAGAATTATAAAAGCTTCTCTTATTATCCGGATGAAGAGTATGATAAGTTGCATTGTGCTAGCTGGCGGCAAATCAAGTCGGATGAATAAGTCCTATTATAAAGCAGTTTTACCCTTAGCTGGTAAACCGTTGATTATGTGGCCTATCGATTCTCTGCGGCCGGTTGTGGATGAATTTGTGATTGTTGTAAAGAATGAGGATCAAAGAATCGAACTAGGTAGATATCTCGATAATGTAGCGATAGTTCAGGACGATAAGCGTTTTGGTCTTAACAACCCGTTAGTGGGAGCTTTGACGGGAGCTCTCAAAGCGAGGGGTGAGATTATCTTTATAGTATGTTGTGACCAGCCTTTTATAACTTCAAACGTTGTGTCGAAAACCGTTAATTACTGCAGGAATTTCGAAGCATGCGTGCCGAGATGGCCTAACGGTTTTCTCGAACCTCTAACCGCCGCCTATAGGCGTAGAGAGTACATAGATGCCGTCAAGAAAAGTTTGGAAGAAAATAAGCTCAAATGTACAGCTCCGCTTAAATACTTAAAAGTATATTACGTAAACGTATACGAGCTAGCTCATAATCCTAAAATAACATTTTATAACATCAACACTGTAGAAGACTACCGTAACGCTTGGGATATAGTAAAGGGGATGCTTCGAAATGAAGCTAGATAACTATAAGATAGTTATGTTTTGCGGAAAAGGGGGCGTGGGTAAATCGACGTGTGCATCGGCCACGGCGGTGTATTTAGCCAATAAAGGCAAAAAAGTGCTACTAGTATCGAGCGATCCTATGCCTTCACTCTCAGATATCTTTGGATTAAACTTGAGAGGCGAGTTAAAGCCTATAAACGAAGTTAAAAACCTCTACGCCGTGGAGCTAACCCATGATATTATCTTGGATCTCTGGAAAAAGGAATTCGGAGAGGAGGTTTACCGCGTAGTATCGTCATTTCTGCCAGTAGGTAGGGAGATAATAGACTACGTCGCGGGGGCTCCGGGTATCGACGAGGAGTTCATGCTCAATTATATATTGAAGGCTTATAAATCCGGAAACTACGATGTAATAGTATGGGATACAGCTCCAGCAGGAGGAACTCTAAATCTACTACGATTAGAAGATAAATTTTATAGACATTTAGGCGAAGCTGCTAAACTCTACCTCCGAGTTAAAGGAGTTCTCGAACAAATAAAGCGAGGTGGTAAAGACCCCCTATCGATTATTAATAGCTGGAGAAAACTCGTAAATGAAGTTATGGAAATGCTAAGAGCCGAGACGACAGGAGCTGTCATAGTAACTATCCCAGAAGCTCTAAGCGTTAATCAACTAGATCGCATCTACGAGGAACTCACGAGTTTCCGCATGAAAGTGGCTCATATAGTCATCAACGGAATACTATCAGATGACTTAGATTGTGGATTTTGCCGAAAGCGAGCTCAAATGCAGAAGAAATACGTAGATTACACGGTAAAGAAGTACGGGAAGAATCCGGGAGTCGCTCTTTTACCATTACTACCTTCAGAGATAAAAGGTTTAAATTCTTTGTTTGAAATAATAAAATATCTTTTTAAATAATGTGGGTATAACAAATTTTATTTAGGTTCTTAACCTTTAACTTCTAATGATAATTGTCGGGTT
>JALURF010000066.1:4148-14161 GCA_027017165.1 Thermofilaceae archaeon | reverse complement strand
CATGTTTTTCTTTATATTAGGCCTATATCTTAGCTTCGCGCTTTATGGCATCGCGGCGGTTTTCGCGGCTAATTTTGTGTCTAGATACTTGGTACTCACAATAGACGTTGCAACACTCTATACAAGCGTGCTTATATACGCTCTAGGCCTAGCCATGTTCACCCCTCTCAGGGAATTATACACTAGAGCATGGGTTCCAAAATTCAAGATGAGAAAGAGATTGCCAGACTCTTTTATCCTGGGATTTCTTATGTCTATTATAGCAGCACCGTGCGCTGGAAGCAGTATTTTAATGGCGTTGATGATAATTTTTAAGAGTTCCACGTATCAAGCTTTAAACCTGTTTCTTGCGTTGACGGGCATGGGAGTTTTTTCACTAGGACTGGCGACGCCTCTGATACTTCTAGGTTTATTTGCAAGAGAAATGAGGAGATTTTACAGTAGATTGTCTGGAAGCTTTATAGTGAAGCATGGAGAGGAAATTTTAGGCTTAGTACTCATATCTTTTAGCTTTATATCTGTCGTAAGTTTGGGAATTGAATCCTTAATTTACGCTTTTCTTGATAAAATCGTGGGAGTAACAGCGTTCTTCTCGGCGATAATATTGTTGTACATGACGATGACGTCAGCTAAGGCTTATAAATTCCTGAAAAATAAGGTTTTCCTGTTGCTTAGTGGAGGGTTTATTATGCTTTCGATCGATGAGGCTCTTTTTGCTTTTAACCATTTAGAAGTGCTCTACTGCGAATACTCGGATTTTTCCTCGTTATTGAGGATAGTAAGCTATTTATTAACGTCAATCGGTTTTGCGCCAATTCTCCCTGTAAACAAAGTATTCGTACTCATTCTATCCGTCTACGCTATGAAGAACCTTGAAATGGGGTTATTAGTGTTAAACATAATATTCCTGGTATGGAATAAGATTAAAGGAGCTGTAAAGATACATCCTCTATTGCTATTCTATTCTCTACTAGCCATAATTACTCTGCTAGAAAACATATATTCAGAGTTGTATCTCTTAAAGGCGTTTGTAGGCTTTATACTCCTACCTATGCTATTTCAATCAAGGAACGCTCTAAGAAGCCTAGAAATCATCTTATATAACCGATCTCCATAAAAAAATTCCTAAAAGCCTTAACTTTAGCATTGCCCATATTTGCCTTATATTTCGCAATTCCGTCATACTCGATTTTTTTAACCATACCCAGCGATATTAGAACGCCAAGAGCTCGATCTACGTGTTTAATTCCAGAATACTTCCTAATAGCGTATTTCGTGAATTCTTGCTCTGGGTTCTCAAGGAGAATTTTGAGAATTTTAAAGGTATTCGGTTTTTCTAATAGGAGATCTAGAAAGTGCATTACTTACACCTAAAGTTTAGAAGTTAATGTTTTTAATATGAGCTTCGACGAGTACTATGTGAAGTTTATAAATTGTCCCGAATGTGGTAGAAAAGTGCCTAAAGAAAACTACTGCATATACTGTGGCGTTAGATTAGAGAAGAACGCAAATCCGATAGGGAGGACATATAAACCTGTGTCTGAGACGCAATATTGCCGATGCCCTGACTGCGGAGAGATCATTAAAAGCGATAATCGCTACTGCTGGCATTGTGGAAGAGAATTGTAGTTATTCCTCCCATTCTTCTTCTTGAATCTCTTCTATCATTTCTTCTCTATCTTCTTCTTTTTCAAGTTCTTCAACTATATCTTCCGACTCGGAGAAATACTTGACTATAAGGATATCTCCATTCTTAACTTTGAAGCCAGTATAGGGAGGCGTTATATACCATTTATCTCCCCGCCTCACGGCTAATACGACGATACCCCGGTCTTCATATCCGAGCTCTGAAAGAGTTTTACCGTCATCATTTTCATCCATTTCTATAACGCTTATCCGTTCCTCAGTCTCCCATAAAACGTCCATTATTATAGGATGGGGCTCTAGTCCCCGAAGTAGGGGCTCTACCATTTCAAGCGCGGCGTCGGCGATGTTCTCGCTTGATACGGCAATAGAGATTATGTTTACTTTCTCCATCTCGGATAAGTTATCGTATAGCATAACTTCTAGCTCGAAATTTCTAGAAATCTTATCCATATAGTCTTCTAGCTCCTCTATCCTCTCGGCGATGATTTCACTTTTAGTTAATAAGGCCGTATAAGCCAGGTCTAGCATTAGCTCGGACGTGTTCTTTAGCTGAAAAAGCCCCTCAGCAATCCTATAGTATTCTTTCGAGCTCGAGGCGGGTTGTACTCTTGGGGGAGGAATATTAAAATGCTTTCTTAAAGCATTAATCGCATTTTCAGCACCCTCGACTAGAAGCACGTCTCCGCCCTTTATCTCCGACTCTTCTCTAGGCTCTAATATCCATCTCCTTTTTCTTCTAATTGCTAGTATATTCAGAACTATACCCAGCTCATCCATTAAATCCCGTATTTTCATACTCTTAAAATCCTCAGGTACGACAATCTTCGCCACAGTAGATTCTTTAGGAAATAAGTCTTTAACTGTTAAAGGAGGTAAGCCGGTCTTTGACAACACGATTCTCGCTATGTCAGCTGCTGCATCGGAGACTTTATTAGAAGCTGTAGCTAGCCTATGTATGCTAACGATTTTTTCCGCATCGCGCACGCTTCTAGTAGCTAAAGAAGCTTGCATAGTTAGTAAAAGCTCTAGGTAATCTATTCGTTTTTCGAGCTCGTAGACTTCTAACGCTAAATCAACGTCATTATATAGGACAGATAGGTACGCTAAATCCACCATTAAAGTGGATAGATTTTTCATTTCCTTCAATAACTCCTTTACGGGAATTGGTTGATACTCAACTTCGTATTCTGAAGCTACCCCTTTACTCAATCCATCTACCACCGTAAATAAGATACCGCGTTCTCAAGATAAGCTTTACTACTTTAAAATGTTTCTAGCAACCAACAGAATCGAAATAGTCTCTACCAAATCTGCGATACTGCTCTGAATCGGATTGATAAAGTTATCAGGATCTAATCCCTTCCTATAGGTAACATAAGCTGTTATAAAAACTACTGGTATCATCATAGTGAATCCTAAAATATGAGATAGGTATGATAAAGCGAAAAATTCTAAGAATGAAAAATCCTTGACAAGAATTGAGGCTATAATGGATAGCACCCCGTGAAAGGCTACACTGGCCGCTTGAAGGCCTAAGATATTCTGGCTAAACTTCTTTAGCGATGAGATGGAGAAGTCAAATTCGCCAGTAGAGACCCGAGTCGTTAGCATAGAGCCTACTATAGAAGTTGAGCTTCCGAGAACGCTAAGCATTACAGGGTATAGTACAGCTATTTTAGCTATTCCACCAGCTTTAAGAAGTTCGCTCAAAACAATTCCCGTACCTAACTCTATAGAGAGACCTATGAATAATGCTAAACCACCCTCTTTAAGGGTTGTTAAAAAGACGCTTCTCTCTCCATAATAGAATGTGTAAAATCCGAGAGCTGAGAAGAGCACTGCAAGTATAATCGTCAAAACTAAGAGAAGTGTTGTAGTTTGTGAGATTATAGCCCTAACTACCCCCACAAACACCAGGGATATCACCACATCGTTTAGAACTGAAGAAGTCGGATAAAGCAATATGTCCGGATCCAGTTTTCTCTTGAAGACTTGAAAAGCTGTAAAGGATATGAAAAGCAGAGAAAAAGGAGATACCGTGGCTATAGTCGTATACACTACTGCAAAAACGTCCGCTGAGGGATAAAGTGAGGAAATAGAGAATAGAGCGAAAATCATTAAAGCGCTAAGAGATGCAAGCACGAGCATCGTGGAAACCAGGCTGTAGAAGTATTGCGTGTTTTTCCTAAGGCTACTATCTATCGATCCTAAGTGTAATCCCGTGCTAGTCCTAGCCGAAAAGATCCCGGTTAATATTCCTCTGGTTCCTAACACTTGAGGATATATCCTGAGAACCCAGGGATGGGCTCTTAATTGCCCAAGAGCCGAGGATATAGATAGCCCCGCTAATAAATTACCTAGATTCACGAAGAGGGCTAATGCCGATTGCCTAGCTGTGAGGTATGCCTCCTCCAATTCTTCCAGAATGTCCATTAGTTTTCTCAATATCTGCGCTATATTGTCGAGCGCTGTTTTCACGTTTTCACCGTGGCGGAAAGCGGTATTACAAACTAAAAGTCATAAATTAAAATATTTCTAGCACGGGTAGATTATTGGTGTTAATCGATGAAAATTGTTAGAGCTCATGTATACATTTCGGGAATAGTGCAGGGGGTCTTCTTTAGAGCAAACACTTTTAGGGTTGCTAAAAAACTTGGGTTAAAAGGCTTCGTTAGAAACCTACCTGACGGCAGAGTAGAAGCTGTTTTTGAAGGAGACGAAGAAGCCGTAAAGAAAGCTATTGAATGGTGTAAAAGAGGACCTCCACTAGCTAGGGTAGATAGGGTGGAGGTCATTTGGGAGAAACCTAAAGGAGATTTTAGGGATTTCCATATACTTTGGTAAAATTTAAAGATTCGAATATTTCCTTATCCAATTATGTACTTAATCCTACATCTAGGAAATCATGGTGAAATACCATTATTTATCACAGACAATCAATTCTCAGAAGAACTCATCAAACATCTCCCCATCAAATCCAAAGCTATACGATGGAAAGAAGAATACTATTTCGAGACCTCAATAGAATTTAAAGGCAGAGAAAAGCTACAAGTGGACGCGGGGGACGTCGCTTATTGGCGACCCGGAAGGGCTCTCTGTCTTTTCTATGGCTTAAGCCAACCATACTCGCCTATATCTGTTGTAGGAGAGATTATAGGACCCCTATATATGTTAAAAGAAGTAGAAGACGAAGAAGTGGAGGTATTGTTAGAAAGAAAGAGGAATAGAGAAGATGATTTAATAGAGAAGCTTAGAAGGGAAGGTTTTAAAGCTATAAGAAGAGAATGGCAGGGTTATCCATCTATCGCCTTGACAACTCGACTGCCCGGAAATGCTACGAAAAGAATAGGATTCGATATTTATGAAGAGGATTTTGGATATGTCATCGAAACAGACGGAATGACTAAGTATGACGAATACTCGGGTCAAGTTGCGCTATATGCGATGAGAGCTATTAAAAAAGATTTAAAGGAAAGATTTGATTTTAGAGAATTTGAAGCAATAAGAGTTGATATAAACGAGGATAATTATATCTGCCTGTCCAGTTTTACCGAAGAGAAAGACGAATTGCCAACTTTGCTGAAAGCCATGACTTCGCTATACGCATACCTCTTAGACTACTTAGTAGGGTTTAGCGTGTGAGCATTCGCTTCAGATGGATACTCGAGAAGAGGATAGCAGTATCCTCTATACCAAGGTCAGTTAAAGATATCGATGAGTGGAAAGAGAGAGGAGCAAAAGCTGTGCTAATTTTAGTTGAGAATCACGAACTACACCATTTTGGAGGAACTAGGAATTATTTCGAACTCCTCAAAAGGAAAAACTTCGACGTATTCCATCTTCCAGTGAGAGACTTTGATGTTCCAACAGTAGAAGAGTGTCTAAATGCCGTGAAATGGGCTGATAGAAAAATTGACGAGAAAAAGCCCGTAGTAATACACTGCTATGGGGGATTGGGGAGAAGCGGCACTATAGCGGCCTGTCTCTTGGTATACAGGTATGGCTTTCGACCTGAAGCTGCTATACAGACTATAAGGAGTATCGTACCCGGAGGCTTAGAATCCCCCCGCCAAGTGTTTTTTGTGTATAAATTCTATGATAATATTAAAAAGTGAATTATTCTTCATATCGTTGAAGAGCTTGACGTAACATTTCCATTTTTCGACTTAGATACTCTCTATACACCTTGTCTGACGCAAGTACAGCTCTTGCTTCTCCAAGGTTTAAAAGTTTGATGAGCTTATCCTTGTAAACTCCTCTTGAGAGCATCATGCCTCTTTCTCTAATTTCCACATCGATTATTCCGTCGGCTTTTAGCTGCTCTAGAACTTTTTCGAGCATTTTTTCTGTAGGTAGATAATCCATGACGTGTCCGTGAATTTTCATTATATCTGGAATTATCTCGCTCTTCCACAATACGCCGTTAAAAATCGTTAATACTCTTATCACATCAAGTTGCAATTTTCCAAATTCGTCATCTCTATTTTTTAACTCCTCGATCTTTTCTCTTAAATTCATGGATACTACCGTACTACTATCGCAGAGCGAGGCTATAAACCTTAGCATTTGCAATACATTTATGTTCGCCCTTCGACAACATTTATCTCAACAGGTGAAAGCATGGAGAAAACTTCGAGAATCCCGGGCTTTTATAAACTCACTATTGACGAGCGTTTAAAAAAAGTGGCTGAATTCGCTAACTTGACTGAAGAAGAAATAAGCCTGCTTAAGAAAGTCGGAAACTTAGAATTGGATATTGCCGATAGAATGATCGAAAACGTAATAGGCACAATGGCCTATCCTTTTGCAGTAGCTGTAAACTTTCTAATAAACGGCAAAGACTACCTAGTCCCCATGGTTCTGGAGGAGCCATCTGTAGTAGCCGCTGCCAGTAACGCGGCCAGGTTTATGAGAAAGGACGGGGGGATACACGTCGAGAGCACGGGGCCTATCATGATTGGTCAAGTACAAGTCGTGGGTGTAAAAGACCCCTGGTATCAGAGAATGAATATACTTGAGCATAAAGAGGAAATACTGGAAATAGCTAACGAGCAGGACCCAATCTTAGTGAGACTAGGCGGCGGAGCTAAAGACCTCGAGGTAAGAGTTATCGACTCGCCGATAGGACCAATGGTTATCGTCCACTTAATCGTAGACGTAAAAGACGCCATGGGCGCAAACGCTGTCAACACTATGGCGGAGGCGGTAGCGCCCACAATTGAGAGAATCACTGGCGGAAAAGTATACCTTAGAATAGTCTCCAACCTAGCCGATAAAAGACTCGTCAGAGCTAGAGTTAAAGTTTATAAAGAAGATATAGGAGGAGAGGAAGTAGTCGATGGAATAGTAGCCGCCTGGGCATTCGCCGCTGCCGATCCTTATAGGGCTGCCACTCATAATAAAGGAATAATGAACGGAGTTATAGCGGTAGCTCTGGCCACCGCACAGGACCACAGAGCTATAGAAGCGGGGGCTCACGCATACGCGGCTCGTAATGGCCGCTATGAACCTCTTTCCAAATGGGAGAAAGATAAAGATGGAAACCTTGTAGGAACTCTAGAAATGCCCATGGCTGTGGGAATAGTGGGAGGAGCTACTAAAGCTCATCCAGTGGCTAGAATAGCTCTTAAAATATTAGGCGTAAAATCTGCGGATGAACTTGCTAAAGTCATGGGAGCCGTAGGCTTAGCCCAAAACTTCGCCGCGTTAAGGGCTTTGGCAACCGAGGGTATTCAAAGAGGACACATGAGGCTTCACGCTAGGAATATTGCTATTTCTGTTGGCGCCAAAGGCGAGTTAATAGATAGAATAGTAGAGATCATGGTCAGAGAGGGAAAGATAAACTACGATAGAGCCAAAGAACTACTTGAAGAGCTGACTAAAGAAAGTGGTAAATAGGAAATTAACGCAAGATTATTGTATAGTACCGCTGGAATTATTAATCAAACTTTACCTCTTTTATCCCTTCTAATTCGAAGTAGAGTATCTCTGCTTTATCGAATTTCAGATATTTTACCCCATCTTCTTCTTTGATCATATAGGAAAGCACGATTTTAGTCGGAGCTTCGGAAATTCCAGCTTTATTAAGAAAATCAACAAGTTTTGCAGCTATATTTTTCCATTCAGCTACACTTTTATCCTTATCAACTCCTTCTTCTTTACTTAATCTACCTACAACCGCATAGAAAGCTCTTCTCAAATTGTACATAGCACTTCTAGCGCTCGGGGAAATAGGGGTCTGTATAGTATTTTCTCGGCCTACGATGTCAATGACTCTTATAGTATCTCGTATTCCTCTCACTAGTCTCTGTAGGTACATTCGAGAGCCTTCAGGTACCGTACCTTCCTCAATGCCCTTTTCAATACTCTTGACTATATCATTTAACGCTTTTAGAATATCCTCCATAGTATCCCCTATAATATTTACTACAATAATCTAAATAAATTTTTCAATCAGTGAATTTAAGAGCAAAATCTTTTCCTAAGCTGTGGAACTCCACCTTCAAAGCTATAAGCCGTATAGCCTTTTTCTCTCAAATCTTTTGCGAGTTCAGAACTAATCTCTCCTGACTCGCAATATAAAATTACGACTTTCCCTCGAGGGAGGGAATTTAGGGAAATATCGTCTATATGGATGGCTTTCTCCGGATGCCAGGCATCGTATTCTTCGCGACTTCTTACATCTATTAGTATTGCCTCTTCTGGAATAAAGTTTATAACAATATTCTCTCGTGGAAGAAAATCTATCGGGTCAATCTTGTAGATATCATATATTCCCCTTTCATTAACGGCTTTCTCAAGTAAATCGGCGGGGATTTTCTCTTCTTCCTCTTTTACTTCTTTGAGGCGAGCCCGTGTAGCTGCGCGCCCGGTTACAATTGCACAGTATTCCCTAACTTTTGACGATTCATCATAAGTCCCTATCCTCCTGGCCAAGTCCATGATTTCTTGTTTATCAAAGCCCAATAAGGGGCGTAGAATTGGCATGTTTAGTACTTCCTCCTCTACAGATAGATTCCAGAGAGTTTGAGAAGATACCTGTCCTAAACTTTCTCCGGTAACCAAGGCGTTAGCCGTTATCTCTCTAGCTATGTACTGAGCTGCTCTATACATAAACCTACGAAGAACTACCTGTTTTAAAAGTGGCTTCACTTTTTCCATTATTTGAGCGACTATGGGTCTAAAATCAACTATATGGATCTTTGGGGAATACCCGCTACACCAGTTCTCCACCAACACTTTAAGTACTCGTACTGCTCTGTAGACAGCGTCAACCCCGCCTAGATTGAAATATACGAAATCTAACGCCACGCCCCTCTTCCAAATAAACCACGAGGCTACTGGTGAATCGAAACCGCCGGAAAAAAGCGAGAGAGCCTTACCGTTAACACCTATGGGAAGTCCTCCTGGACCAGGAATTATACGATCGTATAAATACGCGGTTTGATCGCGTATCTCGACGAACACCTCAACTTCCGGCTTTTTCAAGTCTACACCACTAGAATACCTATATAATCGAGCACCGATAACGCGTGCAGCATCCATTGACGTGAATTGATGCTTTCCCGCTCTCTTAACCCTTACAGCAAACGTACGCCCTGACACCAGTTTTTTAAACTTCTGCTCAGCTTTTATAGCTAAATCCTCCAAGTTATCGAATTCTACTGATTTTACAGGAGAGAAGCTATATATTCCAAACACCCTCTTAAGAACATTCTCTATTTCCTTCGGTGCTTCCACGAATAGTCTTGCTTGACCACGAACAATTTTGATATCTCTAATATTTCTTCTCCTAGCCATATCAGCTATATTTCTGACTAACTTTCTCTCGAAGCTAGCCCTAGTTCGCTCTGATTTTAGAACTATTTCTCCGCTTATTCTTACTAAATAGTGCTTTATCATTTCCCGCACTACATTAAATTCCACTTTATATATAAACCATTACTTTAAATCATAAAGAATCCTTATATTATCCACAAGTATCTTCTCCGCTTCAATTTCCGATAAATATCCTCTATCTATAAGCCGTTTAAAAGTCCTGTAAATAGACCAGGGAGCGACGACCGCTCCGGGTCTTTTCGGATCGTCAAGGTAATCGCTCTCTATCACAAAAGAGGAGCCATATTTTAATGCCTCTATTAGATCTCTACTTCTAGCGGGAACCGAAGCGTATAATCCTTTCTCAACAGCCCTACCCACATATCCACTCTTTATATGATGTAAGACTACTCTTTTAGCGTGATATCTTTTGACGCGGGAGTAGATGTCTTCAATAGTCTCTTCTCGTGTTTCCTCTAAGTGTAAATGTACAATACAATCGAGATCTGAAGCCATTTCTAGAACTTTATCTAAAACTAGATTACACC
>JALURF010000066.1:0-4138 GCA_027017165.1 Thermofilaceae archaeon | reverse complement strand
GGATACCGGCCAATGAGGCCGCCCAACCTCTCCTAAGCCGGAAGCTTTCTCCTCACTCACGTACAACGCCGCTATTTCATACGCCTTCACCATAATATCATACGCTTTCTCCGGCCTAACTCCTCTCTCTACAAGCGTTGCGAACTCGGCTGGATGAGGACCTAAAACCACGGCTACCTCGATACCCTTCTTTCTCATAAGTTCCGCTGATTTAAGAGTAATATCGTATACTTTCCTGTAATCTTCAGGCTTTATCGCTATAACACCGTAACTCCAAGATAATAGGTTAACTAATCCAAGAAACCAACCATTAGCCTTTTTAAACCTCTTAGCCACTTCTTCAGGACCTAATCCCCTCACCGGGTTTATATGACAATGAGCATCTCCAACTCTCATATCAACCGCAGAATCACCAACTAAATAATATTATTTTCCTTCTGACGCTAAACTGTTATTATAAAACCAGTTTAGAGTTTTATATGTTGAGGGACGTTAAGTATATATTCATATATACTCATCCTTACTTTAAGAATATGGAAAAACGTAGAATTATCAAGTTGGGGAAGTCGAGCTACGTGATATCTCTACCTAAAGATTGGGCTTTAAAATTCAATCTTAAAGAGGGAGATTGGGTTTTTCTAGAAGTAAAAGAGGATGAACTCAGAATTTCTCCTAGCAAATTTAAGATTAAGGGAAGAGTTGGAAGCTTTAGAATAGATGCAGAGCACATCGAGGAACCAGTATTAGCAAGCTTAATTAAAGCACTTTACAAAGCTGGCTATAACGAAATAGTCTTATCCTCCGATAGGATAATTTCTCCACAATTAGTCAATACCGTCAAAAAGACTATAAGCAATCTTTTTGGAGTGGAAATTACTCATCAAAGGCCTAGAGAAATAGTACTGAAAATACGTACAGAGAATATCGAACCAAAGGAGCTCATAAATAACGAGTTTTCACTCGTGTTAGGTGCAATGGAGTACGCCCTAGCCTTGGTAGAGGAGAGAAACGCTGAATATCTCGAAAATCTAGAATTCATTCAAGAAATTTTTCTCAAAATACACGCATTGATCATTAGAGTACTAGACGATGAAGAAGAACATAAACGTATTTTGATGATTTCAACCGATCTTGGCAGAATCTTGAATTTATTAATTAAAATAGCATTGCTTGTAAGTCTTTCCCTAGAAGATCATCTTCTCCAGATCATCGGAGAAAATTTGAAGATACTGCTAGTTGTACTTCAGGAAACTAAAGATGCCTGTTTAAAAAAGGATGCGAGACGCGCCAAGGGGGTGATCACTAAGATCGCAGATGAGGATTTCCTAAAAACACGAGGATTGGAAAAAAGTCTAGCAAGACTCTTGAATTCCTATCTTAAAGATATGGTATCCTCTTATATTTCGATATTAGAAAATATAATAATTAGCTGAAGGTTTGATGCACTTAAAACGGTAATGGCTCCAAGTTTATAAGGGTTCACTTCGGATAACATTATGAATGAAGAGGTTAATATTAGCCGTAATTTTGTTATTAGTTTCTTCTCAATTCCTAAGTGCGCGTGGCAGTAATAGCGATAAAGTAGTATACATAGCAGAATTGAAAGATGTTATAGATCGGGGAGTCGCCGACTACATAAAGAGAAGTTTACAAGTAGCCGAACCAAACCCAGTGATTTTAATACTAGATACTCAAGGCGGATATTTAACACCTCTCGGCGATATAATTAGAGCGCTTAAGGAATACCCCGGCTTATTAATCGTTTGGATTCCTTCAGGCGGTAAAGCAGGCTCAGCGGGGGTTTTCATAGCACTAGCTGCTGATAAGTTATATGTCTCGAAAAGCGCTGTGATAGGGGCCGCCCAGCCTAGGCCAGCTGATCCTAAAGTCGTGAACTTTACCGCTGCATGGATTAAGGCTCTCGCCGAGGATAAATTCTCATCCGAAGATCCGAGAGTGACGATATCGGAAGAGTTTGTAACTAAGAATAGAGCTTTAACTGGCGAGGAAGCGATTAAGCTAGGAATTGCTGATGGTAGGGCTGAATACCTCAAAGATATCTTAGAGAGCGAGGGGTTAATTGAATATGAGGTTTTAGAGTTAAAGCCGGGGTTCATAGAAGAATTTCTTTCGCTAGTGGGAGATCCTACAATCGCGGTTTTCCTGATTGTAATCGGAGTGCTAGCTATCTACATTGAGGTGGCGATAACCGGTTTTCAAGGTTTAGTAGTCGTAGGCTTTCTCTCAATTACAGCTGGTATATACGGCTTAGGGATGTTAGGACTTAATATTCTAATACTAGCAATACTACTAGCCGGCGTAATATTTCTAGTAGCAGAATTAGTGTACCCCGGCTTACAGGTCTTCGGAGTACTCGGTATTCTCCTAATGATTATAGCGATATATACGGCGTATTGGCAGCAGCCTTATATCGATTTCACGCCGTATTCCATGGTTATGATCATCTTGCTAGTATTTGTATCAACCGTGCTTATCTACTCTGGGCTGGAAGTAGGAAAAATTTTGAAACTTCCAACGCCATCTCTAAGAGAATCTTTGATCGGAAAGCGTGGAATAGCGAAAACTATGGTAACGCCGAGGCGGAGAGGAGTTGTCCTTGTAGAGGGTGAGGAATGGACGGCATATAGCATAGATGAGGATATACATGAAGATGAAGAAATCGTAGTAGTGGATATGAAAGGATTAACTCTTATCGTACGCAAAATTTCGGAATAAATTTAAGAACCTGAAAAAGCATAAAAGAATTTGATGATAGAAACTATCTTAACTATATTTCTGTTGATACTAATTGGAGCTTTCTTAGTAAATTCTATAAAAATAGTTCCTCAATTTGAACGTCTAGTAGTTCTCAGACTGGGTAAGGTTGTTGGCGTAAAGGGTCCAGGACCTGTATTTCTAATACCCGTCATCGATCAAGGAATAAAAGTGGATTTAAGAGAGAGGTATATCGAAGTTGAAAGACAAACCTGTATAACTAAGGATAACGCGCCAGTCGATATTGACTTCCTCGTATACTTTAAAGTATTCGATCCTGAAAAAACTGTGATTTCTGTCTCAAATTTTGAAGGAGCCGCTACAGGGATAGCGACAACAACTTTGAGAGCAGTTGTCGGAGATTTAACTCTAGATGAGGTTTTAGCTCAAAGAGAAAAAATAAACTCAATATTAAGAACAAAACTAGACGAAGTAACGGAGAGATGGGGAGTAAAGGTAACGGCTGTTGAAATACGGGAGATACTACCTCCTACAGACGTACAAACAGCTATGATTAGGCAGATGAGCGCTGAGCGTAATAGAAGAGCTATGATTCTAGAAGCTGATGGTAAAAAGGAATCGGCGATAAGAGTTGCTGAGGGTGAAAAGCAGGCAGCTATATTGAAAGCTGAGGGTGAAAAACAAGCCGCAATACTGAAAGCTGAAGGAATAGCCATTGCGTTGTCTAAAATAAACGAGGCAGCTAAAGCATTAGACGATAAAACGCTTCTTCTCCAATACTTGGAGGCGTGGAAAGATATAGCGGCAAGCCAGTCGACCAAGATCATATTGCCTATGGAGATAATGGAGATGATGAAACCGTTTAGAAAGATACTAGGGCTTAAAGAGGAAAAATAAACCGGTGATCTAGTGTTTAAGCGAATTATAGGCCTCATCTTGATAATAATTATAGGCCTCACTCTTTACGCGTTTCTAGTAGAACCACGATGGGTGGAGATAGTAAAAATAACTATAGAAACGGAAAAAATCCCTAAAGAAACTAGGATTAAAATTATCCAAATTTCCGATTTACACTTGCGTGAAATTGGAGATAAAGAAAAATATGTGCTCAAGGTTATCGAGGAGGTAAATCCGGATCTCGTAGTTATAACAGGCGATTTAATAGACAATAGTGAAAACGCCGATAAGCTGTACTCGTTTTTACAAAATATTTCACAAGTAGTTAGAAAAGTCTATATAGTTCTCGGAAATTGGGATCACTGGAGCACGGTTGATCTCAACGATTATATACAAAATTTAGAGAATCTAGGAGCTATTGTCTTAATAAACTCTAATGATCTAGTGGTGAAGGATAAATTCTGTATCAATATAGTAGGAGTTGACGACCCCTATACCGGCAGAG
>JALURF010000065.1 GCA_027017165.1 Thermofilaceae archaeon | reverse complement strand
ATACGACGCACGCCACGGTGTAGCCTTTCTAACCGTGGCGTGCGTCGTATGGCTCTTCGCTCAAGCATTAGCCATAAATCCGGAGAACCCGTGGGAGGCGTTCCCGATATCCGCCTTCTTCCTAGGAGCTAGAGATTATATGCTAGTTATCGGCGGGATAATCTGGGTGGCCGGGACTATAATATTCGTGCTCGAGCTCCTCGGCTACACCGTAACGATGGGCGGGTTGAAGAAAACCAAGTTCGGGATAGCCAACTGGAGTGTAGTAGACATAGCGTTGATCGCTCTATCCGCGGCCGTATACGGCGGCTTGCTCTTCGCCACAGCCCCCATAGTGCTCGTGCCCGGGTTCACCTGGCTCAGACCGGCCAATAGCTTAGCCCCGCTCTTCGGAATGTTCTTCGGAATTCCAGGGTGCCTGGGCGTCGCGTTTGGAAACTTGATAGCCGATATACTGGGCGGTTTCTTCGGCGTTGGATCGTTTGGAGGTTTTATAGGCAACTTCTTGATAGCCTATCTACCGTACAAGTTCGTGAGAGACCACACCTTCACCACGACCAGGTCTATAGGCGAGTTCTACCTATGGGGAGTCCTAGCGCAGGCTATAGTGAGCGCCGTCTATATCTGCTGGTGGCTCGACATAATGCAGGCCGCCGTCGGATTGCCCATCTTCGTGATCTGGGGTATAATAGCGCCGATAATCTTCAGCAACAACGTCGTAGTCACGGCGCTGCTCTCGCCCATATTAGGCAGGGCGTTATTCCCCCTGATCAAGGCTAGGGGGCTCTATTGGAAGATGAGAGTGCCCTCTGAGTAATCTTTTTAATTTTCTACCTTATTTTTTCTTGGGTTCGTTAGATGCTTGCTGGCTTGTATCGCGAAGGCGATACCGTATTCCACAGACTAGACCCGAGGCCTAAACTAGCGTGGACCCTGTTGGTTCTAGCGGCTTCAATGGCTACACAGTTTAACGGTTTGAAAAGTCTCCCCGTATTCGTCTCAGTTGTGCTATCGCTGGCTCTAGCTGGTATAGGAGTGAAAATAGCCTTTTTATTGATATTCAACGCGTCTATATTCCTACTCGTAACACTGTTGATATGGGTTGGCATGTATTCCGGCGCGGGCGTCGTCTTGGCCAAGCTAGGCTGGCTCACGATTACAGACATCGGGTTATTGGTGGCTTTAGGCAAGTTCTTCCTCATAATGAACCCCGTAATAGCCTTCGTCGTATTCTTCGCCTCTACAAAGCCGAGCCATATAATATGGGCTCTCCAGAAGATCGGCGTGCCTTATAAACTGGCCTTCTCCTTCGTAGTTGCCCTCGGCTTGCTGCCTTCGATAATTAAAAACGCCGGAGACGTTATCGACGTCCAGAAAGCTAGAGGACTAGCCTTAGATAGGGGTAATATCTTCGAGCGGATAAAGAGGTACGCGCCTATCCTAATACCCTTAATTTCTAGGATGATGGGCGACGTGTGGGATCTCAGCATGGTTTTAGCCTCTAGAGGGTTTGGCTACGCGAAGAAGAGGACGTTCGTCGATACCCCTAGCTGGGGTAAGCTCGATACTTTATTCTTCTTTTTATCGATAGCGTTTTACGGGGGTATAGCGGTTTGGGGGCTCTACCTGTAGAACTCGAAAACGTATACGCTAGATACGCTGGGAGCGAAGACTGGATCGTAAAAGACGTGACTCTGAAGGTCGATAGGGGAGAGATGGTGGTCATAATGGGGCCGAGCGGCTGTGGCAAATCGACGCTTATCAACGTGATAGGCGGGCTTATTCCACACATAGTAGCGGGAGTAGTTAAAGGTAAGGTAAAAGTCGAGGGAATTGACGTATTGAAGGAAGGATATCGCGCTATAGTCGGTAAGGTCGGGATAGTATACCAAAACCCTGAGATACAGGTTATAACGAGGTCGGTGTTCGAAGAACTGGCCATGGCTCCGGAAAACCTAGGCCTGCCTAGAGATGAAATCATCGAACGGGTAAACTGGGCTCTCGAAATCCTCGGCTTAAAAGGCTATGAGAGACGAGACCCGCAGACTCTATCGGGTGGAGAAAAACAGCTGGTCGCTATCGCCAGCGTGTTGACTATGCAACCCCGTATACTAATGCTGGACGAGCCGACTTCGATGCTCGACCACGAGGGGACTAGAATGGTGTTGAATGCGATAAACAATTTGAGAGAAAATACGGAGATGACCGTTATAGTCGTAGAGCATAGGGTAGAGTGGGCTGTAGAGGTCGCGGATAGGATAATCGTCATGGATCAAGGGAAGATAGTGCTGGAAGGAAGTCCAGCTGAGGTTTTTTCTCGTGAGGAAGAAGTTAAAAAGTTCGGGGTTAGGCCTCCAAGCGTCTCTGAAGTAGCCTACGAGCTAAGGGCTAGAGGCGTCGATATACCCGTCCCAGTCCGCCTCTCAGAGGCTTATAAGGTATTGTCGGGGGTGCTTCCAGTTGATAGAGTTGAAGAACGTTAGTTTTACATACCCTAACGGTCCTAGAGCGGTGGATAACGTCTCACTATCTATAGGTGAGGGCGAATTCGTCGCTCTGATAGGGCATAGCGGAGCGGGAAAAACCACGTTGGCTAAGCTTATAGTTGGGCTTTTAAAACCCGAGACTGGCTGGGTTAAAGTAAGCGGTCTCGATACCAAGACGACTCCGGTTTCTAAAATAGCGGAGCACGTTGGCTATGTGTTTCAAAACCCGGATTTGATGATATTCTCGGCTACTATATACGATGAAGTGGCCTTCGCCTTAAGGAATAGGGGGTATAGGGAAGACGAGGTTAAGAAAAGGGTAGTTCAGGCTTTGAAAGAGGTCGATCTCGGGCATAAACCTCTAGATACTCCGCCGTATATGCTGAGCTTCGGGGAGAAGCACAGGCTGGCTATAGCCAGCGTATTGGCCACTGAGCCCGATCTTTTAATTCTCGACGAGCCGACGACCGGGCTGGATTATGCCCGTTGTCTTAAACTCATGGAGATATGTGAGAGGCTTGTGAGGAAAGGTAGGAGTGTATTGATTATAACTCACGATTTCGGCTTGATAGCGGAGTACGCTGGTAGAGTATTGGTTATGAAAAAGGGTAGGATTATAAGAGATGGAGCTACTAGAGAAGTTCTAAGAGATGTTGAATTTCTCGAGAAAGAGGGTTTTATGCCTTTACAATCTACGCTACTGGCGCGGAAGCTTGGGTTGAGAGCTCTAACTCCTAGGGAATTAGCGTCGGCTATTCTCGAGAGAAATCCCTAAAATAATCGGGAAATTCTATTAAGAACCTCTATAATACCATTTCTTGGAGGCGCCGAGCATGTTTAAACATTGCCCCGGAGTTAGGAGCTTCGTATCCCCTCAAATCATCATAAGGAACTGCCCATTCTGCGGCGAGGAAGTAGAATTCTTCGAATACGAAACTGTGCAGGAGTGCCCCAACTGTGGCAGAACGGTTTATAGAGAAGCTAGTGAGATATGCGTGACTTGGTGCTCTTATGTCGATAAGTGTATTGAAGAGCTTGTGAAAAAGAGGCTTATAACCGAAGAAAGAGCGGAAGAGTTAAGGCGTCTTGCTAAACAATCTAAATAATATGGAAAAAGTAGAGGTTGTATGCCCTAGAGATTGCTACGATACTTGTTCTCTCATATTCACCATAGATGATTCAGGCAGATTAAAAGACGTCAGGGGAGACCCGCGTCATCCCATAACCCAAGGCTTTATATGTCCTAGGGGAGTTGGAGATTTAAAGCGAGTATACAGGAACAGGATTTTATACCCCTATGTCAGAACTGGGCGGAAACCCGGCAGGGATTTTAAAAGAGTTGAATGGAGAAAAGCTCTAGATCTAGTAGCCGAGAAGTTAAAGAAGGTTTTAAAAGATTATGGACCGGAAGCAGTTTTGCATCTGGAGTACGCCGGAAATATGGGATTGCTGACTTGGTATTTTCCACAGAGATTCTGGAACGCTATAGGGGCTTCTAAAACCGACTATAGCGTGTGCAGTAAGTCCGGTCATGAAGCTCTCTCGCTACACTACGGCTCGAGCTACGGAGTGCAGCCGGATGAACTGCCAGAAATGAAAATGATTGTTTACTGGGGTTTTAACGCCGTGGTTAGCGCGCCCCATCTCTGGGCTTTATCCGTGAAAGCTAGGAGGAAGGGAGGAAAGATAGCCGTGGTGGATTCTAGGAAAAGCGAAACCGCCAAAAGAGCGGATATTTGGCTATGTCCTAGACCGGGGAGCGACGCTGCCTTGGCTTTTGGCGTGGCTAGATATCTAATAGAACACGGCTATGTAGATCTGGATTTTATAAAAGAGTGGACCTACGGCTATGAAGAATATAAAAAGGAGGTTTTAAAGTGGACTCCGGAGCGAGTTGAGGAAGTAACCGGCGTAGAGTGGAGCGAAGTGGAAGAGTTAGGAGAAGCGTATGGAAAGTTGAAGCCCAGCGCGACTATGATGGGCTTCGGTTTTCAGAAAAGCGTTTACGGAGCTGAATCGGTTAGAGCAGTATCCTTGATACCCGCTCTCCTAGGCTTGCATAGGGGCTTCTACTACAGCAACAGCAGGGGGTACGGGGTGGATATCCAGTATTTAACCGGGGAGAAACTATACGGCGGAAATGTGAGGATTGTCAGCCAGGTTGGGCTGGCGGAGTATTTAGAGCGTGGAGCATTTAAATTCGTGTATATTTACAATATGAATCCCGCCGTTACGCTTCCAGGTCAAAAAGCCTTAAGAAAGGGGTTGTCGAGGGAAGACGTGTTTGTAGTCGTCCACGATACCCACTGGACCGAAACCGCGGAATACGCGGATGTAGTTTTGCCAGCGGCTACCTATCTTGAGAAAACGGATATAGTAATCCCCTATAGCCACCGCTACGTTAAAATTTCCAAAAAGGTCATCGAACCTCTAGGCGAGAGTAGGAGCGAGATATGGGTTATGAAGGAACTTGCTTCTAGACTGGGTATGAGTGAGGTTCTCCGCGAGGATCCATGGAAAGCATTGGAGAAAGCCTTCAAAAATTCCCTAGAAGATGGGTCTTTCAGAGATTTAATTAATGGAAAAATGTTGAAGTTGAGG
>JALURF010000064.1 GCA_027017165.1 Thermofilaceae archaeon | reverse complement strand
GTCCAGTGCTACGAGGGCTGTTTCATAGGTTTCGTAGTTGTACCAGGGCCCTTCTCCAGCCGCTACTTCTCCCCATCCTTCCTCGCCCCACTTCTCCTCCACCTTGATGAGCATGGCTGGCTTGTACTGTACGGAGCCGAAGCTGGTTTCGAAGGATTCTTTAAGCTTTACCTCTAGCTCGTAGATTTCTATCTTTTTTATCTCCAAGGCTTCCCACCTTTGAGCACTTCTTCCAGTGGAGCTTTCCAGAATAGATAATAGTTCCTCCTCTCCCCCTTCTCTAGGTGGGAGATGAATTCTACGGCTATATAGCCTTTAGAGAAGTAGCCCTCGAAGACGGGCCTCAGCTTTAGCCTCCAATCGTTCGCTAGTTCGAGACTGTAATCCCTAACTTTATCGACGTTCGCCGGGATTTCCACGAGTAGGGCTTCGTTCTCCGCATCTAATACAAGTTTCTCGATCCTCCTAACGCCCGGGGCTATTTCTCTAGTCTCGACTACTGGCTCGGCTATTCCTTCCACGTCTTCCATTCTAGGGGGTGGAAACTCTCCACTTAACCGCTTCTCCACTCTCCTGCTCCTAATCCACCACTCCACCTTAAAGCGGTCGCTTACCAATCCTCTATTTATCTCATCTCTCATAGTGCCGTAGTAGTTCCTGTAGAACCTCCTGCATATTACCCCGAGCTTCGCAAAGTTGAAATTCGCGTTCCTCCCTTGCTGAGGGTCGAAAGTCCACATGACCAGGTCTAGCCCTTGGCGGAGCACGAAATCCCTCTGGGCCATCTTCAGTTTAAACGCGGCGCCGGTCCCCCTATATTCCTTCTTCACGCCGAGCATGTGAGAGTAGTGGTATAGCCTCCCTTGTTCATCTATGGCCAGTATGCCGAAGATAAAACCTATAATTTCGCCGTTTTTGTATGCGGCTAGGACTAGCCCGCCGTTGTCGGCGGCGGCGCGTAGCATGTGGGCGGCTACGACTTCTCTATAGTCTTTTATGCCCCAGACGTCTGTCATTAAATCGACTACTTCCCAGTATTTCTCCGGGTCTTCTATCGTTTTTATAGTTAAATCCGGCATACTTTCTCTATATACTCTGCTGTTCTATTTTTAAGCCTTGTCTAGAAGCAGGTTTGGAATATCGTCTAGACTAGCGGGTCTAAAGGAGCGGCGGGTTGCAGTTATAAAGCTTAGTCTAGGGTTTCGAGTTGGAATTCGCAGTAGGGGTCTCCCATAGCTATACACTTTCTCTCTATGACTCGAACATTTCTGCCGAGTAATCCGGTCAATAATCCGCTTAAATGTCCTCTCAAGAAGTGGCTTGTGGGTTTTTCTAAACGGCCAAAGATGCCGCATTCTAGGGAGTCTTGGAGTCTTAATACTATCTCCGGCTTTCTTGTGTCGTACTTGACCAGCGTTACTTTACCCCATCCTCCGGCCTGGTAGAATTTAAGACACTCGGCTAGTAGTTCTCGCCCGTCGAGTTTTAGCTTCTTCGAGAGGTATTCTGCGAGGAATTTTCCGCCGGAGAAGGCTTCGTGGTAGAGGAGGGTTGCGGCTATTTCGCCGAACTTCTCGTAGAGCCCTTTAATCATCTCAGCGAAGTCGGGTTCTAAAAGTATTAGAGAGCGTACTCCGGGAAAGACGTAGACGGGATGGGTGAACTCATCTATCATAAAGCCGGGGACGGGTTGATACTTAATGTACACGTCTCCCGCCACTTTTTCCAGTTCTTCTTCGATATTCTCCAGTTTATCTCTTGCCTTTTTGACGTCGGCGAATATGAATATGCGTCCTTCTTTCCACGTTGGAAGGGCGTAGCCGCTTATACTCAAAATGTTTACTCCGTATTTTTCGAAAATTTCTAATGCTTTTTTGAGTTGTCCGGGCTTGTTTGGAATTGTGAAGCAGAATTCGCAGAGCTCGGCGTCGGGAGCGTAGAGCATCCACGGGACGTATCGGGGGAAAAGTTTTTCTTTGCCCATTGGACAGACCTAAGTGTTTTATTGAGGTGTTATTCTTAAATTTTACGTTTATATTAGAGAATTCTGCTGAAATGTTTAACATGTTATTTTCAGAAATATGTATTTAATGGATAGATTATGTTGCAAAATAATCAAATAGAACCGCTTTATTTTTACAATTACAACGCGCGCTTGCATAATTACTTAAGCTCTAAAGGACAAACTTAAATAACTGAGCCTTAGAGGTTACCGGTGTTAAAATGGCGAAAATATTAGTAACTAATGACGACGGTCTATACAGCCCGGGGCTTGAAATCCTGTATAAGGCTGTGAGAGAGCTTGGAGAAGTATATGTTGTTGTTCCGGAAACTCCAAAATCGGCGAGCGGTTTGGGGATAACTCTACACAAGCCCCTCAGGGTCAACAGAGTTAAATTTCTAGACACATATGCGTTTCTATTGAACGGGACGCCCAGCGACGTCATTTATATGGCTTTAAAAGTGTTGGCGGGACCTATAGACCTGGTGGTTTCAGGGGTTAATATCGGAGATAATACGAGTATTCAAGTAATACTTTCCTCAGGTACTGTAGGGGCGGCGGCTCAAGCTTCTCTTGAAGGAATACCGGCCATAGCCTTTTCCGCTGCTGTTAAGGATGGAGATGTTCTCGCGACTAATGACGAGCTGGCCCATACTATTGAAACATGTATTAGAGCGTTAGTTGAAGAAGTTCTAGATGAAGGACTTCCTGAAGGCATCGACCTCTTAAATGTTAATTTTCCCGACACGCCTTCTAGACGTTTTAGAATAGCGCGCCCAGCCCGCGTTAGATTCATTAATATAATCGAGGAGAGAAGGGACCCGAGAGGGGGAACTTATTATTGGCTTTATGGAGAACCCGTGGAGCCGGAGAAGGGCACCGATGTTTATATCGTGTTGATTGAAAAAGAAATCGCTGTAACCCCTATCTCCCTAAGCTTTTATATTTTAGATACTAGAAAGGTAGTTGAATTTATAGAGAAGGTTAATGAGCGGCTAGGAGAGAAAAATTTCTAAATTTCTGTAAACTTGCGCTATAACCTCCTCCTCTTCTATCTCCTTTACCTCGGCTATAACCTTTACGACTTTTTGGATAAGTTCAGGCTTTAGATGAAAACCCCTATATTTATAAGGGCCGTCGCTCTCCGTCAATAAGCTCTCTAGCCCTACAGCCTGGAGAGCTCTCATATGTTTTCTATTTATCGTGACCGTCGGGTTTACGGTTATAAAATAACCGTTATCAACTATTTCCTTCAGTAGATCTAGAGGTCCGCTGTACCAGTGGAAAATGGCTTTTTCGATATTGTATTTCCTTACTAGCTCATAGACTTCTCTCCATGCTCCGGCGGCGTGCAAGTTTACTGGCAGCCCGTATTCTCTACTTACCTCGAGGAAAGTCTTGAAGATTTTAAGCTGGAGATTGAAGGTCTGCGGAGTAAATAACTTGTCAAGACCTATTTCTCCTAGACACCGTGCTCTAGGAGCTAGTTCAAGGATTTTCCTTGCTTCCTCCCAGCTCTCTTCTCCTACCTCCCAAGGATGTAGGCCTATACAAGGCGTCACGTTGTCGAATTTCTTCGCTATTTTTAAAGTCCTTAGCGAGGATTCAAGATCGTCTGAAACCGCTATAATCCTATACCTCTGATATCTCTCTATTTCTTCATCGGGAAATTCGTGGAGGTGGCAGTGGGCGTCGACGAGTTTACTCGAAGAATCCTTCCAAATCTCCATGCTCATTTGCCCTCACTATTCTCATAGGTATTCCGGCTACAGGGTGTGGTTGTAAAAATAAGGATTTATCTAAATGTTTTATTAACGCTTTTAATGCGGCCATTGTGCCTTGTTTAAAGATACCTCCTACTAGTACTATTACGTGATCGGCGTTCCAGGGGTTAGGGAGGAGGGCTAATATCCCCGCGTATTTATCCGGTTCCTCGCCCGCGGAGTAAAATTTATCGGTTATGGCTGAGTATATGTCGCGGCCCATAGGGGGCTCGAATCTTATCGGCGGTTGTAGTTCTTCCATGATTTTAGCCGTTAAGAGGTTCACTATTCCCGATCCTATTACGAAAAGATTTAGAGAAAGTAGCTTCCTATTTTCTAAGACCTCGACGTCAGTACCGGAAACTATGTTTATGTTTTCTCGTGGAATATTGCTGGATAGGGCGTGGGTAAAAATTTTTACCGTTACCTCCGGTATTCCCACAGCATCTAGAGCCTCAGCTTTTTCAACTCTGCCAGAGCCCCACACGAAGACGAGGTCTAGCTTCTTATTCTTATAAAGGCAGGCTGGAAAATCCGACCAGGAATACTTGAATTTTATCTTTTTCTCTTCTAATCTTTTCTCTAAAGGTAAAAGCTTTAATTCTTCAGAAGCTAAGACTATCCACGGCTTCTGATCTTTCTTAACCCTTATCAATCCCAGGTCTTCAAACTCTTTTAAATAATCCACAACTGTTTGCCTCCTCAATCCCGTCCTTCTAACGATTTCACTGGTGGTCACTACTCCCTCTCGGGCGATAATTCTAAGTATTTCTCTTCTTCCCTCAGATCTGAATAACCTGCGTAGTAGTTCCTCTCTACTCTCCATGACTTTGTCCGATATTTTTACGCCTATCTGACATAAAAAGCTGACATTTATCTGACATAGAGTTTAAGAGGGAGACGTGTAAGCTAAGGGGGATATGTCCAGGAAGTTCAAAAGCATACCTATAAGCATGCTAGTAGATTCATGCCCCAGGAGAGGGGCTATAGGATTTGGGGAATGTAGAAGATGCCAGTTTTTCCAGGGCGTAGAAGGCTTATGGCCCGACGTAAAGGTGAAGTGTAAGTATTGGAATGGGTTGAGAGAGTTCAAGGTAACTCTTCTAGTATCCTGTCCTCTTAAAAAGAAAAGCGTTAATTTTAAAACCTGTTTAAAGTGCCCTCTGCACAGGGGATTCTATGGATTCCACGACTTAAACCCAGTAGTCTACTGCTCGCTCCACGGAGATTCTGAACTCAAGACAGCTAACATGACCATTAGGGGTTTGCTGTACGCTTGTGCTCTAGGCTAAATATCCCTGGGAGTCTAAGTAATCCAGTAAGGAGTCTACGTCTTTAAATATTCTCGTCGTATAGTATTCGAAGAACGGGCTTATACTTTCATGTGGGAATATCGTGAAGACGTCCTTATTATGGGTGAAGCCATAGTTTATCTCGCTTAAAACGCCGGGAGATAGCGTAGTTATCGGATAGTAGACTATTATGGCGTCCGACTGTTCTATTAATTTATAGTCTCTAGCTACAACCTGATTTACAATATCCTCCCGAGCTTCCTCTAACTCTCTAACAGGGATGTATTCTTCCTCGCCGTCAACTTCAACTTTTACCACATCTTTTCCACCGGCCTTAGCCTCCTCGGCATAACCCAGTAATTCTACTTCTTTAATGCTAATGGGGTCAAAAATCACTACTCCAGCTTCCTTTAACCTTTTCTTAACCTCTTCTTTCTCGGTCAAAAATTCTTCTTGAACATGCGTTATGGGGTAGCTGAGGTATGCTTTAAGAGCGGGTCTTCTCCCTTCCTTTCTCCTTTTCTCCACCCTGTATATTATGCTGTGGAGCAGCTCTGGGCCTTCGTCGCGAGCTATAATATAGTGGGGCTTATTCTGATATTGAGCCAGCATTTCGGTTATGAAGACTTCTTCATCTCGCCAGATCAATAGGTCTTTTATGCTTAAACGTCCCCGCCAGTGAGGCCTTCTCTCCAATCTAGCCTTTACCTTATGGATATTATCTATCACTGTTATGTACAAGTCTGGGTTTAGCCTGTTAAGGTAGTAGAAGTTAAACGCTGGTACTAGGTGTTTTTTCCATCTAAAACAAGTATGAGTACTTATGATTAAGTCTCTATCTCCTTCAAACTCGCTTTTCTCCTTGAGTATTTCCTCGAATATGGCGGCTCTGAGGTAGTTTAGCGCGAAGGGATCCAAGTCTAGAATCTTCCCCTCGGGTATGTCTATTCCGAGATGGCGGGATTTCTCGAACATTAAAGAGCCTATATCCTTTATCTCAACTCTGCCTTGAGCTAATTCGGCAACTTCTCTAAGATATTCCAGCCTTTTACTCCCGCTTATTCCAGTCGCGAATATTATCATTACTTTCGCCTCTCTCAATCATGTACTATCATGCTAACAGCGTATTTTAGTTTCATCTATCTCTTAACGTGCGATATTAATGTATAGCGCGGATATTATCTCGCGGTCTAAAGAGAAGACGATTAATGTTTTGAACCGGGATGACCGTTATGGTGGAAAGCTTGGTTAAGGTCTACTTATTCACGGATAACAATGAGGATAGTCTCGAAGCCGAAAAACTGCTTAAAGATGTAGGAGTTGAATTTAAGAAAATCGATGTATCTAAAAACGGGTTGAAGGGATGGCTTTTAGTCGAATTCGGAACTATGAATACGCCGATAATGACGACGCCAAACGCCGTTATAGTAGGGCTCGAGAATATCCAGAAATACGTTAGAACCGCGTGGAAGAAACTACTATAAAATCTTTAAACTATCAATAAATCCCTGCGCTTCTTCTATTGATTTCATAGAATACTTCGACAGTAAGATCCTGAATTCTCTTCTCAAGTTCTCCTCTATTTTTACGCGCGAAGTCTCGAGAGCTTCTTTAAGACTTTTGTTTATCATTTCTCCTCTTCTATCGTAGTCCGTTAATATAAGTACAATCTTCCCCTGGAATCGCTTTTCTAGGAAATCGGATATCGATAACACTCCTCTAAAACTTGAAAACTTGAGAATCTCTCCTCTATACCCTAAATTTCTCAACACAATTTCATCGTGCACTCCTTCAACTATCACTAAATCTATTCTTTCATTCATATCCTCTACTATACGGCGGATTTCCTCTACAACCTCATTTTTCAACCTCAAGGTTAATGATCACCTCTAAACAGGTCTCCCAATTTAACTTCTACAAGAGCCAGAGCATCGAGCACATTCTCGATGTTACTTAGAAAACTGTTAAACTTCGATATAGGTATTATAGGTACGGAATTGTGGAAAAATATGCCACCAGGCAGCATGGTAACTATAGCTGGGATCAGTATCACGCGGTCAGAATTTACTCGAAGTTTAAGCGTATCAAATACCTTTGAAAGAGCTTTAACTCTTTCAAGCTGTTTTTCGACGGCCGTTTTTAACATTGAACTGGACATTTTCCTCCACTTTTTACAATCAATAAGAAGTACTTTTTCATTTTTTATTCCAATGACGTCTATTTCATATCTTTTGCTGCAGGTCTTAAATCTAAAATTTCTTATAGTATAAAAACCGTTTATTGTTAAAAAAGCCCCGCATATATTCTCCAAATCTCTCCAATCAAAATAGCGAAGAATATCCTCTAAATCAAAGCCCAGTTTAAGCAGATTAAAAATTATCTTTTCTCGATCCTCCATTATGATGTATCCGTTTTCGACGTTAAATCCATACAACTTAGCGGTTTCTAGCACGGCTTCCGGATCCACATCTATTCTTCTTGCGAACTCCTCTACTGTTATCCGCTTCCCGACTATAAACTCTCTCAATAAAAGTCGTAAGATGCTTTCTAAGAGCATTTACACGATTATCGAAGCCATACCTGCTAGTCTCGGCCATCTCTCGGCGGCTTCTTTTGCTAAAGGTCCTCTGATCTCGCTCCCCTTAGGTTCGCCCTCGGGGGTCACCAGGACAACCGCGTTATCTTCGAAGCATATCCAAGTTCCATCTCTCCGTCTATACGGGCGTCTTTGTCTAATCACGACTGCGTGCATAACCTGTTTTCTCAACTCGGGTTTTCCGGCTCGGATAGATACAACTACTATATCTCCAACGCTCGCCCCTGGGATACGCCTCCAGACGGTTTTATGGTGAAGCACGCCTATAACTCTAGCAAGCGTAGCGCCCGAGTTATCCGCCACTTTAACGAGGCTCTCGCTGAAAACTCCCGGAGTTAGGTGTAGTCTATAGGAGACACCTACGACTTTAAACCCTCTTTTAGCCATCCATCACCACCTTAACCCTTTTTAGCCAATATTACGAATGCGACGGATTTAGCTATAGGTCTTGTCTCGCCCATAATAACCTCATCTCCGGGCTTAACATCGATGCACGGCGGTAGGTGCGCGTGGATTTTACTCCTCCTCCTCTCGTATCGCTTATACTTGGGGACGTAATGAAGGTAGTCTCTAACCACCACGGCGGTTTTCTGCATTTTGACCTTCTCTACTCGTCCCTCGAGCAGTATCCCCCTAACTCTTAAACTCCCATGCCATGGGCAATTGGGATCGTCACATGTGTTTTCAGGCGGTTTTATCCAGGGTATTCCTATATTCCTCGCTTTCCTAGCCATTCTCTCCCCGCAGACTACACAAACTCTATAACTATATAAATAATTCGTCACCAATCCCTAAATTTTTTCTTTAACCTATCCTCAGGCCGTCCCAAAATCACGTTGCCATCGACTAAAACAACAACGCCATCGGGAAGCCGGATTTTGAAAAGCCTATTTTTCTTAGGGACGACTTTCCGTCCACGCACAGTGTCTACAATGAGAGTATTCATAGTTTCGAAAACTATTTCACCGCGCAGTCCCTTCTGGAACGAATTTGGGCTTTCGACAACTTCTACCTTTAAGCCTATAAGCTCGTGTCTGGGCAGGTTTCTAGGAGTGATCTTCATCTTCGGCGCTTCAACTCTTCCTCTTTTTCTATGGTTAGAATCCTAGCTATAGCCTTCCTTATTTCTCTTATGCGCGCGGGATTGCTGACCATGCCGCCTGCAATGCTAGCTTGAGCTCGTAAGCTGATAAGCTCAGCTCTTAATTCTTCAAGCTTTTTCCTCCTCTCCTCAGGCTTCATTTTCCTAATATCTTTAGCCTTAAGTATTGCCATTATCTCACCCCTGTTTTTGTTCGGCAGGAGCCTTAATCTCGATCTTGTCGGGAAGCTTGACCGGCGGCATTATCCTAACTTTCACCCCGTAGACTCCAGGCTTTAATAGAACATGAATTACGGCCTCATCTACATAATCCTCTCTCGGCTTACCCGATTTGACTATTACTCCAGCTCTGAACTTCTCAAAACGCGCGCGTTCCGAGGTAAGCTTGCCGCTTATGACTATTTCAGCGCCTCTAGCCCCCGCCTCCATTATCCGCCTTAAAGCTATAAAAGCGGCTCTTCTAAACTTGACGCCTCTCACGAGAGCGCGCGCGATCCTGTAAGCCATTATCTTAGCGTTTAACTCCGGATTCTGTATCTGGGCCACATCGATTTGGGGATTCTCCAAGCCGAATTCCTTCTCCAGTATTTGCGCGATCTCTTTTATCGTTAAACCGCGCTTCCCTATAACGATGGGAGGTCTCTCGGCGAAAATAACTACTCTAGTCCCTATAGGAGTCCTGAATACCTGCACGTCTATGTATCCGGCCCTGCTCAGCCTTCTCGAAAGGTATTCGTTGATCTCCATAAGTTTTAAGCCTTGACTTACAAAAGCTCTTTTAACCGTCATGCTCTCTCCTCCACTCCTATCTCCACATGAACCAGTTGCTGGAAGAAGGGAGTAGCTCTTCCAAAAGCCCGCGGTTTGTACTTTCTTATCTTAGTTCCTTTATGCGCTGCGGCATGAACTATCCAGAGCTTCTCTATATCAAGTCCTTTATACTCCGCGTTTGCTTTAGCCTCTCTTAAAACTTTAAGGATATACTTCGCGGCTTTCACGGGGTATCTCCCCGGGCCGAATCCCTCCCCCTTCCGATGTCCAACTTTCCCGTGGAAGCGCCTAAACGGTATAGGCCTTCTTTTCTCTATAACATCCTCCAGCAGCTTCTCGGCTTTATCCACCTTCATCCCCCTAATCTCTCTTAGTATTTCAACTGCGGCTTTATACGATATCCTTAGGTCTCTGCCAGCCGCTATAGCTGTTGTATCCGGATCTAGAGCGACCGAGTACTTCCACGAAGGCATCTATACACCTTTCTCGAGACTGGCTACCCTAATAGCAAACGCCCCCCTTTATAAGTTTTTCAGCTTAAAAGTAGGCAGACCTTAATTTTATTTTCAAGTTCACTATCTACATATCCGTGACTAACATAAAATCCTACGTTAAGCTTTCGAGACTCGAGCACGGCATAATGGTGGCGCTCGCAATATTCACGGGCGCTTTTGCAAGCGAAGGCCCAGCTGTTTTTCACCGTAACTTTGTGAATTTGATCATAGGCATGCTTTCTGGAATTTTAGTCGAGGTAGGGACGTTTACCTTTAATGACTACTTCAATATTGAAGAAGACCGGATAAACGCTCCTTACAGGCCTTTAGTAACCGGTGAGATAGGCTTAAAAGAGGCTTTTTACTTCGGATTTTTAACTTTACTCCTGGGCGTACTTCTAAACGTTTTCATTAACGCCTTCGTATTCGCGCTTATCGCCTTTACGGCTCTTATAGGAATGCTATATAATGTCTACTTTAAGAAAAGCGGAGTTTTCGGGAACCTCCTTGTCGCATACTCTACGGCACTTCCATTTATCTACGGAGCTCTCATACTTAAGTCTCCTCTCCACGTTCCTTTGAGTGCTGTCTTATTTTCGGCTATAGCGTTTTTCGCAGCGTTGGGTAGGGAGATAGTAAAAGGCATAGTTGATATCGAAGGTGATAAAAGAGCTGGTGTGAAAACGTTAGCTCTGATAATCGGTCTAAAAAGAGCAGCCTTCACGGCTTCCCTCTTATTCCTCGTGGCGGTGATCCTAAGCTTATTACTGTTTTTTATCGTAAAGAACCCCTGGCTATATGTAGCATTTATAATACCCACCGACCTAATATTCCTCTACTCAGCCTACAGCATAGCTAGGAAGCCGTCTAGGGAGAACGCCAACTCTATAAGGAAGAAAACCCTCTTAGGGATGTCTCTGGGAATAATAGGGTTTTTCGCAGGTTTTCTATAACTTCGCTTTACCTCTACTCAACAGAACTTCAATCCAAGGATTATCTTTTAGGAAATCAGGACTTCTATCTCCTTCGTAGACCACCTCTATCTTACCAGCGGCTCTACGGGATAGATCAGCTTGATCGCTTTGGAAAGGAGTAGGAGCGGCTAGCCTGGATATCCATTCTAGCATATAATCTAAGGCAGTATAGTCGTAGATATCTATCCTAACTTCTCCTATTTTAAAAGATACGAGTTTCTTGCGCTTCAAGGGTCTCGTATAGAAGTGGGAAGTAGGGAATACATTAATCAATCGTGCGCGTGTATGAGCGCGCACGTGTAACTACTTTAACGCTACGAACATGCTAGACCTCGTAGCTTTCAAACCCGGAGCACCGTGTTGTACTCGGACAGTAGTAGGCGCGAATTCGCCCAAGTAATGGCCTATCATCTCGGGTCTAATCTCCACTGGTATAAACTGCTTGCCGTTGTAAACGTGAATAGTTAAGCCAACCATTTCCGGCAGTATGATCATATCCCTAGCATGAGTCTTGATCATGGGCTGGCGCTTACCGCTTTCTACGAGCTTCTTTGCCTTTCTGACCTTGGCCAGTAACTTCATTTGAGCAGGAGTGAGTCCCCTTAGTAAGCTTCTCCTCTGCCTAGATGGTAATAGCTGTATAAACTGGTCCATCGGCATCTCTAGCAGTTCTTTCAGCGTGTATCCTCTGTACGTGAACTCTCTAGACATACAGACACCTGAAACCTATTCGTCTGCATCTGAATTTAAAACTTTCGGTGCTACTCAAGTCCTAACCTGATAACATCATTAATGGTTGACGATACTTGGTAGAAATTCTGAATCATTAGTGTAGAGCTATAGATTAGAAAATAGTGCTACCTAGTTCTTTTCCTTCCCTTCCTTCGGCCAGTCTGGCGGGGAGCTATGTGACCTACTTTCTGGCCGGGTGGCGCGGTCCTGGGGGCTGGTCTAAGCCCCTTAGGGTGCGAACCTCCTCCGGCGGGGTGGGCATAGGGAGACATGGCTTTACCTCTTACAGTAGGATACTTGAAAGATTTTGACTTAGATATATGGTAGGCTTTACCCGCTTTTAACAGCGGTTTTTCTATTCTGCCACCGGCGGCAACTATTCCTATAGTAGCTCTTGCCTTCGAATCTATCTTTTTAACTTTCTTAGAAGGTAATTGTATTAGCGTTTTATCATCTACGTGAGCGAGCACTATGGCGTATGTTCCGCTAGATCTAGCGAACTTGCCTCCATCGCCCGGCCTTAGCTCGACATTACATACCTGCGATCCTTCCGGTATTTTGCCTACAGGTAAGATATTCCCCAGGTTAGGCGGTGCGTTCTCGCCGTATAGTATTTCCTGTCCCACGGCCATTCCCTCTGGAGCCACCATCAACATCTCAACTCCGTCTTCGAACTTTATCTTAGCCACAGGCGCCCCTCTCCCCGGGTCATGGAGTAGTTCTACAACTTTCCCTTTTATTACTTTAGAACTGAATTCCTTTGGATCGTATTTGCGATAGGCTACTCTACCTATCTTCTTCCAGCCCGGATGTCTAAATACCGAGCCTCCCCTTCCTCTTCTCTGAACTAATAGCCGCTTACCCATTCTCCCACCTTATGGAATGCCTATTCTAGCCGCTATATCTTCTGCATCGTATTCCGGCGCTAGTTTTACATATGCTTTTTTCTCTCCGCGAGGAGTTATGAGAGTGTTTACCTTCACTACTTTCACGCCGTAGAGCTTCTCAACAGCCTCCTTTATATCTCTTTTCGTAGCCCGCCTGTCCACTATGAAGGTTAAAACGTTATTTTTAAGCCGTAGTTGATGAGCTTTTTCCGTAGAAACAAGCCTTATTACTACCTTAAATGGGTCCATATCTTCACCTCAATTTGTTTCTCAAATATTCTAAAGCCGAGACGGTCCACAGTGTGAATCTGCCGGGCTCGCCTCCAGGAGCTAGAAGCTCGACGTTTAACTTATCGACAGGAACTACATCTACACCGGGTAAGTTCCTAGCCGCTTTCAGTATTGGCCCCCTATCGCCCACAACTATCAATAGGCTTTTAGGCTTTTTGTATCTTCTACCTCGCATTTTCCCCTTGCCTGCTCTAATTCTAATGCCGCTCTTAGCTCTTAAAACATCGGCCCATGCCCCTACCTTAACTAGGAATTCCTTAACCTCAGAAGTTTTTTCTATTTTTTCGAAATCGTCAGTAACTACTAGTGGGAAATGCTCTACTTCATCGATGAGGTGCCCTCTTCTCTTTACAAAGAATTTATATGCGGTAGCGGCGATCGCCGACTTAAGGGCAAGCTTTTTCTCTTTCTTATTTATACGCTCTTTGATTTTTTTCTCTGTAGTAGGTGGATGAGCTTTCCTCCCGCCAACCGTCATTGGAGCCAACGCGGCTCTCCTAGACCCCTTTATCCTTGGGACTCTAGCTACTCCGTAGCCTACCCCCCAGCTCTCAGCTGTAGTTCTTTTTCCAGCCAGAGGATCTCTTCCCTGCGGCTGCAATCTGGAGGTTCTAATGGCTAGGAAGGCACGACGTATTAAGTCGGGACGTACTGGTGTTTTAAATACGTCCGGTAGCTCGATTTCCTTTACAACTTCGCCTTCCAGATCTACTACTGGTACCTTCATGCTCTCTATCTGAATGGTATTAGACGGCATGACTTCTCGCCTCTACGGGATGCGTGCTTGCATAGACTATATCTACTTTAACCTCCTCTGCGGCTTTGGGGCGTATCGGGAAGCGTATTTTTACAAGTCTTTTCGGCGGTCCGGGTATACTCCCCTCTATTAACATATATTCGCTTCTTACAAGGCCATAGTGCGGCCAACCTCCAGGCGGATTAACTTTAAAGCTTTCGTCAGCTGCCTCTCCAATTCTCAATATGAGCTTATTATATTCAGTTCTTTGATGAAAGCCTGTTTGACCGGCTCTGGGGGTGGTGAACATGACGGCTGGTTTGGTTGGACCTACGCTGCCTATTCTACGATGCCCCTTCCTGTGCTTGTGCCATCTGGGTAGTATTTTAACGTTGAAACGTTTAACAACGCCTTGGAGGCCTTTACCTTTCGTTACGGCGATGACATCTATGTATTGTCCAGGTTTGAATATTTCTTTTACAGATATCTCTTTTCCAAGCTTCTCTATGGCGTATTGTATAGCTTCTTCTATATTTCCGCCGATTGGAATTTCGAAGATTTCGGGCTTCTTTTTATGAATTCCGGCTTTTCTAGGTTGCGTGGCTACCATTAACCTAACCTCGCCAATTTTATCTTTTATCTCTTCTACTC